>NZ_DBFOSR010000013.1:0-23062 GCF_048427265.1 Paraeggerthella sp. | reverse complement strand
GGCATGACGGGATGCGCGCGCACCATGTCGACGCTCTTCCGTACGGCCTCCTCGGTATCTCCGAAGCCGGCGAGCCAGTGGTCGAAGTCGATACCGCAATGACGTGCGAAATCAATGCGCTCAGAGGACACGCCGAGCCGTTTCATGTTCTCTACCATGCTCGCGCCGCTCATGTGTTGCGCTCCGCAGTTCGTGTGCGCAACCACCATGACGTCTTCCACGCCCAACTCGCATACGGCTATCAAGAGCGATCGCATCACGCTGCCGAACGGGTGGGAAACTTCGCCTCCTGCTACTTTGATGATCTTCGCGTCGCCGTTTTTCAGGCCGAGCGCAGCGGCCAGCAGCTCGGTCAGGCGCGTATCCATGCACGAGACGATCGCGAGCTTTTTGTCAGGGTATTTGTCGGTGACGTAGCGCTCGAATTCGCGCTGCTCGACGAACGAGCGGTTGTGAGCGAGGATGTCCTCGACGGTGGAGGATGCGGTAATGCATTGACGTTGGTTCATGGTGCCCTCTCTTGTTTGAAGGGTAGTATGATAGCGCAACGACGGGCGTTTGCCGGGCTTTCGCGTTGTCCGTGTTGTTGGTCGAACGGCATGAAACAATGCGAAACGACCGCCCGATGGGGCGGCCGTTTCTTGCGCAGGTGAAAAAGTTAGCTTAGAACGCCTTGAAGGAAGCCTTCGGGCAGAAGCAGATGGGGCACTTCTCAAAATCCTCGCCCTTGTGGATATAACCGCAGATGGGGCACAGATAGAAAGCGTCGTCGTCGGCAGCGTCGAGGTCGTTGTATGCGGCCAGGTAACGCTCGGCATGCACGGACTCAGCCAGCTTGGCGCGCGTGAACACCTGCACGGCCTTGGCGTTGCCCTCTTCCTGAGCCTTCTTGATGAATGCCGGATACATGTCGGAGGTCTCGAAGATCTCGCCCTGCGCGCCGGAGATCAGGTTCAGGTCGGTCTGAGCGCCGGAGCAATCAGGAGCTGCGGGCTTCTCGTAGCCGGGCTCCATGTCGGCGACCAGGGCGTACTCCAGGCCGATGTGGATTTGCTCGGCGGCTGCGGTTGCCTCGAACAGACGCGCGATCTGGTCGTACCCCTGTTCCTTGGCAGCCTTGGCGAAAGCGGTGTATTTCGCGGAAGCGCCGGTCTCGCCGCCGATGGCAGCCTTCAGGTTGTCGAGGGTGGAGCCAACTTCGCACGTGCCGAAGCCGTTCATGTTCGTGGAATTCTCAGCGGTGGGGATTTGCGCGCGCACTTTCATGGATGCATGCTCCTTCTCGTCTTAGTTCGTCTTCTCATCTTAATGAGAACAAATCTCATTAACTGAAATACTACCCTGAACGCCAGGTGCATGCAAGAGGGTAATCGAAACGGATGACAAGGCTTCGCACAAAGTTCATACGGCTCTAATATTGCGAACAGATGTACCCTTATGGTATACTATTGCCAAGAACCAAGCGCTTGGCAAGGAGAAGGATATGAACGTTGCGGTTTTGGAGAAGCCTCAAGCTATCAAAATATCGAGCAAGCGGCAGATCACCATCCCGGCGAAAATATACGAAAAGGCTGGCTTTGGGGATTACGCCTTGTGCACTTGGACCGACAAAGGGATGTTCCTTCAGCCGCTTGAGGTGGAAGACGAAGACGTGACGGTTGATATCCTGCGCCATTTGATCTCGGAAGGCTACGAGGGTGAGGAGCTGATCGAGCAATACTGCTCTTTGAAAAAGAAAGTGGTCTCGGTGAGGGAAAGGGTTGAGGAGGCTGAGCGCGATATCGAGGAGGGGCGCTATATGACGTACGAAGATATGCGCGCTGGGATTCGGAATGAATACGGATTTTAGTATTTGCGTAGCAGATACATTCGATGATGATCTTCGAGATGTCCTGTCGTACCTGATGGTTGATTGCGGTTCGCCGAATGCTGCTGAACGTATGGTGCGTGCCGTGGATCGCGCAAAGGAGCTTTTAGCATGTAGTCCGTTTATAAACGCTGTTTCCAGCAGACCTCGTTGGCTCGGTCGTTCCTATAGGGAGCACTACGTTCTCAAGTACGTCATCGTGTATCGCATAGACGGCGAGGTGGTTTGGTTCTTGCAGCTCTTTCATCAGGCGCGACTGTACGAACGGTTCGTGACGGAATGGGGTGGTTCGGAGTAAGGGGGTGAGAAGCGGAGTGCCGGCGTGGTGCGAGGGACTGCGGCAGGGGGGCGAAAGGCCGTGGTGCATGCCCTTGTTCTGCCCCTTCGCCGCGCTGCGTTCCGCATAAAAAAGCGAGCGACCTGTTTGGGCCGCTCGCTCGAAAAGACGGTGCGAAGCGTTAGCGTTCGCGGGCGAGAGCTGTCGTGCTATTCGCTCCGCAGTGCTTCCACGGGGTCTTTGCGGCTTGCGGCGCTCGAGGGGATGAGGCCGGCCAGGAACGTGAGGAACACGCTGATGGCAACCAGGATAACGGCGGCTTGCCACGGCAGCGACGCTACGTCGGCTACGTTGAACAGGGAATACACAATCGCGTTGACGGGAATGCAGGCAAGCGCGGTGGTGCCGATGCCGATAAGCCCGGCCGTGAAGCCCACGATGATGGTCTCGGCGTTGAACACGCGGCTGATATCGCCCTTGCTCGCACCTATGGAGCGCAGGATGCCGATTTCCTTCTTGCGTTCGAGAACCGAAATGTAGGTGATGACACCGATCATGATGGATGACACCACAAGCGAGATGGCTACGAACGCTACCAGCACGTAGCTGATCATGTTCACGATGTCGGTAACGGAAGACATAAGCGTTCCTACGAAATCAGTGTACGTGATAACCTTGTCGTCTTGACCTTCGGCGGTCATGCGATCGTTGTAGGCGTCCAGGATCTCGATGGCCTTTTCTTTGCTTTCGAAGTCGACGGGATAGATGTCGATAGCGCCTGGTTTGTTGAGGTCGGCGTAGCCCAGTTTCTTGAGGTTGTTGTCATACGAGGCGTCTTCGCTGCTCATGAGCGACATCATAAGCTCGCCCAATTCCTCTTCGCTCATGTTCATCTGGAACGCGTCTTTGAACTTGTCGGGATCGATGGACATGGCGGAGGCCATGTTGGCGGCCATCTGGTTCATCGATTGCTGCAGCGCGGCGGTGACCTGCGTTTGCAGCTCGGTTGCCATGGCTCCCATGTACGTGGTCATAGTCGTTTGCATATAGCCTTGCAGGGCGGTGGCGATTTGGGCTTGCAGGTCGCTTTCCGTTGCAATGCCCGCTGCGGCTGCGACGATGATGGCTTGGGCTTCGGGCGTCGCCATGTAATCGGAGAAGCTCTTGTTGAACGCGTCGGGATCGCTAGGGTCGATCGGATGGGTGAGCAGGTACTTTTTGTATCCGGCCATGACGTTATCGACGATGTCGCGGGTTTGCTCGGGCGTGACCTCGAACTTGATCTTCCCGGCGGTCTCGTCCATGTTCGGCTCGGGGACCTGCGGCATGTTCTGAAGCCCGGACGACAGGTTGAGCGCATTGGACATGTCGACCGAGAGTTTGCTTTGGTCGATGGTGAATGCCGCTTGCAGGGCGTCGCCGTTAATGGTGAACAGCGAATCCATGGCGAAGCCGCCGTCGTTTTCATCCTCTTCGCCGAAGGGCTTTCCAGTGAACACGTTGGTGCCGGGGTTTGCCAACTGGTCTTTCACGATGGTGCTGTTGGCTGCCTGCTCGATCACGTGGTTGGTGAGGGACGCGGGGTAGTTGATGCCCGAACTGAGCATAGTGGCGGTTGCGTCTTCGCGCGGCTGGACAATGCCTACGATTTTGACGTCCTCGCCTTTCGACACCAGATCCAGCATGTAGTTGGTGTCATCGGTTTTATCCTTCCAGACGCCGAACTCGTTGTCGCGGACGTAATAATCGGTGGCGTTCACCAGCTTGAACGACACGTCGAGAATTTGATCGTAGGAGGGCTGTTCGATGTCGGTAGGAGCCGTTATCTCTTCTTCTGCGGCAAACTTCTTCACGATGTCGTCAAGTTCGGCCGAGTCGCGAAGGCCCATGGTGTACAGCATGAGGTCGCTGATGGCTCCGTTCCCCGTTAGCACGAGTACGACCTCGTTGTAGTTGCTGGGCCATCTGCCCGCTTTCACGTCGTATTGGCTTTCGTACAGGTCGGGATCGCTGGGCATTTCGTAGAACGTGTCGGTGCTCATGGACATGGACATGAGGCTGTTCGAGCTGGTGGTCGAGCCCAGCCCCAGCGCCGAGAACGATTTGTCCGGGTTCACCTGGCGGAGCTTTTCGGTGTTCGAGCTGTATATCTGCGGCGCGACGTTGTACGTGTACTCGATTGCGTTCGTGTACTGATCGATATCGCTTTCGCCGCTGTCGAAGTACGCCTTGAGCGACGCCAGGTCGTTCGATCCAATGCTTGAAACCATGTTGGTGATCATTTCAGCCACGCGGACAGTGCCTTCTCCGTCGCTTTCTGCGGCTCCCTGACCTGCTGAAACGTCGCTCTCAACGCCGGCGGCTCCCAGCATCATCGACGTCATGTCGAATCCGGTGCTTTGGATTTGCAGCGGGTATTCGGACAAAGTTTCTTCTTCGACGTTCTTAATGTAGTTGTTCACGCCGTTGGCAAGCGAAAGGATGGCCGCAATGCCGATGATGCCGATCGACCCCGCAAACGCCGTCATGAGCGTGCGACCCTTTTTCGTCATGAGGTTCTTGAACGACAGTGCAAGCGCGGTCAGAAACGACATGTTCGTTCGGCGTACGGGCTTGTCGCTGACGCGTAGATCCTCCGAACTGGGGTCGAAGGGATCGGTGTCCGCGCGGATAACGCCGTCGGCAAGGGTGACGATGCGGGTAGCGTACTCTTCGGCCAGCTCGGGGTTGTGCGTGACCATGACCACAAGGCGGTCGTTCGCGATTTCGGTCAGCAGGTCCATGATCTGCACCGACGTTTTCGAATCGAGCGCGCCGGTAGGCTCGTCGGCAAGAAGAATTTCGGGGTCGTTGATGAGTGCGCGCGCGATGGCGACGCGCTGCATCTGGCCGCCGGACAGTTGGCTGGGCTTTTTGTTGACGTGATCTCCCAGTCCTACTTTGCGCAGCGCTTCGACCGCCCGATCATGGCGTTCTGCGCGAGAAACGCCTGATAGCGTAAGCGCCAATTCCACGTTGGCGAGCACCGTTTGATGCGGGATCAGATTGTAGCTTTGGAACACGAAGCCGATGCGGTTGTTGCGATAGGCGTCCCAATCGCGGTCTTTGTACTGCTCGGTGGATATGCCGTCGATGATAAGGTTGCCGGAGTCGTAGTGATCCAGGCCGCCCACAATGTTCAGCAGGGTTGTTTTGCCCGAGCCGGAAGGACCAAGAATGGCGACGAACTCGTTATCGCGAAAGGACACCGATACGTTGTCGAGGGCAGTTTGGGTGAAATCGGCCGTAGTGTAGGACTTGCAGATGTTCAGAAGTTGCAGCATGGGGCGCCTTTCAATGCGCGACTCGTTGCCGGGTGCACGGCGCGCAATGTGCGTTTGCAATTAGTTTAGTTTCTATAGTAAATTTTCTCGCTTCGAATAAACCGCGAATTCCCAATCTCCACCGAGTTACCGAACGGTTACCTTGAACGTCCTACCTTGGTTTCTTCAAGAAATTCCTTGCGAGGCCCTTCATGCACGGCGTCAGCAGCGATAATGGCCCTGAACTAACGGACGTGCGAAAGGAAGCGTATGGAACACGAGACAGCCTGGAAAAAGTACGACGAAGCTGACCTGGAAGCTCTTGAGCATCTAGCTGCCGAGTACATCGATTTCATTTCCGAAAACAAAACCGAGCGTGCGTGCGCGGCAACTGCCGTGACCATGGCTGAGGCCGCTGGCTACCGGCCTTTGGCGGCTGCCGTGAGCGAAGGTCGGACGCTCAAGTCGGGCGACAAGGTATGGGCGCTCGCCCATGGCAAGGCGCTCATTTTAGTGCAGTTGGGTGCCGGTTCGCTGACGGCCGGTTTGAACATTCTGGGTGCGCACATTGATTCGCCGCGCCTTGACGTCAAGCAGAATCCGTTGTACGAGGCGAACGACTTCGCGCTTTTGGACACGCATTATTATGGAGGCATCAAGCACTACCAGTGGGTTACGCTGCCGCTTGCTTTGCATGGCGTGGTGGCGAAGACCGACGGCTCCGTGGTGGACGTGCAGGTGGGCGACGATCTGGGCGACCCGGTATTCTGCGTGACCGATTTGCTCATTCACCTGGCGAGCCAGCAGATGGGCAAGAAGGCGTCGGAAGTCGTTGAAGGGGAGGCTCTTGACCTGCTGGTGGGAAACCGTCCGCTTCTGATCGAGCGGGAAGGCAAAGGCGAAGCGACGTCTGAAGCGGCGGACGACGGGCCCGCTTTCGAAAAGCTGGCGGAAAAGGAGCCGGTGAAGGCGTTCGCGCTCAAGCTGCTGGCCGAGAAGTACGACATTGCCGAAGAGGACTTCCTTTCGGCTGAACTGGAAGTGGTGCCTGCCGGTCGTGCGCGCGACTTGGGCTTCGACCGCAGCATGGTCATCGGCTATGGGCAGGATGACCGCGTATGCGCGTTCACGTCCCTGGCCGCGCAGCTGGCCATGGCGGATCAGATGCTCGACAAGGCCGCGGTATGCGTGCTGGTGGACAAAGAGGAGATTGGCAGCGTGGGCGCTACCGGCATGGCCTCGCGATTCTTCGAGAACACGATAGCCGAGGTCATGGAGCTTGCTGGCGAAGGCGGTCCTTTGCCGTTGGCTCGCGCGCTGGCTTCGTCGAGCATGCTGTCCTCCGACGTGTCCGCAGGATTCGATCCTGCATACGCGAGTGTTTTCGAGACTAAGAATTCCGCTTTCTTAGGTCGTGGCCTGGTGTTCAACAAGTACACCGGCGCGCGCGGCAAGAGCGGTTCGAACGACGCAAGCGCCGAATACATGGCGCGCATCCGTCGCATCATGGGCGATGCCGGCGTGTCGTTCCAGACGGCCGAGCTGGGCCGCGTGGATGCGGGCGGTGGCGGGACCATCGCCTACATTCCCGCCGAGCACGGCATGGACGTTATCGACTCGGGCGTGCCCGTGTTGTCGATGCACTCTCCGTGGGAGGTTACGAGCAAGGCCGACATCTACGAGGCGTTCAAGGGCTACGAAGCGTTTTTGAAGAACGCGTAGCGCGTCGATTCCAAAACTCGTGCGCACGTGGTCGATCGCGTGCGCACGAGTCGATTATATTGCTGGTGCTTCGGCCCCCTTTCCGCTACACTGCTCGCATTGTACGTGCGCGCCCGAGCCGCTGTCCGGTTCGGGCGCTTTCAGATAGCGAGGCGCTTATGGCTCGGGAGCAGTTTGGATCAAGGTTGGGGTTCATCCTCATCAGTGCGGGATGCGCTATTGGGTTGGGCAACGTTTGGCGTTTCCCCTACATTACCGGCGAGTACGGTGGCGCGGCATTCGTGCTGCTGTACCTTCTTTTCCTGGTTATTTTCGCGTTGCCCATCTTGGTCATGGAATTCGCCGTCGGCCGCGCGAGCCAAAAAGGCGTCGCGCGCAGTTTCGACGATCTGGAGCCGCAGGGGTCCAAATGGCACCGGTTCAAGTGGGCGGCTTTGGCGGGCAACTACCTGCTCATGATGTTCTACACCACCGTGGCCGGCTGGATGCTGGCGTTCATGCTGCTCACTGCAATGGGCACGTTCGACGGCATGGACGCTTCCGGCGTGGAGGGCGTGTTCAACGGGCTGTTGGCGAATCCCTTGGAGATGACGGCGTTCATGCTTGCGGTGGTCGTCATTGGCGTGCTGGTGACGCGCGCCGGATTGCGCAACGGCGTCGAGCGCGTTACGAAGCTCATGATGGTTGCCCTGTTCGCCGTGTTGGCCGTGCTGTGCGTCCGCGCGATCACGCTTCCGGGAGCCGAGGCTGGCCTCGAGTTCTACCTCATGCCTGATTTCGGAAAGCTGTTCGCAGGCGGGTGGGGAACGTTTGCCGATGCGGTGTTTGCCGCCATGGGTCAGGCGTTCTTCACGGTTTCGGTGGGCGTAGGGTCCATGTCCATCTTCGGCAGCTATATTGACAAGCGTCATCGGCTGGCGGGCGAAGCCGTGCGCATCGCGGGATTGGACACGCTGGTTGCGCTTATGGCGGGTCTGATTATCTTTCCGGCATGCTTCGCTTTCGGGGTCGAGCCCGGAAGCGGCCCGGGCCTTGTGTTCATCACGTTGCCCAGCGTGTTCGAGCAAATGCCGTTCGGTCAGCTGTGGGGCACCTTGTTCTTCCTGTTCATGAGTTTTGCCGCCCTGTCGACCGTGATCGCGGTGTTCGAGAACATTATGAGCTTCGGCATGGATCAATGGGGCTGGTCCCGTAAGAAGTCCTGCCTGGTGAACGGCATTGCGCTGGCGCTGCTTTCGCTGCCTTGCGTGCTGGGCTTCAACGTGTGGGCTGGCGTGGAGGTGCCGGGCATCGGTAATATCCAGGCCATCGAGGACTTCCTCATGTCGAACAACGTGCTGCCGCTGGGCGCGCTCGTGTTCCTTTTGTTCTGCACGAGCAAGCGCGGATGGGGTTGGAAGGCGTTCGTGGCCGAGGCCGACACCGGCAAGGGCCTTGGCTTTCCCCGGTGGGCTCGAGGATACATGCGGTTCGTGTTGCCCGTTCTTATCCTGGCCGTGTTCGTGATGGGCTACGTGCCTATCGTTCGCACGTGGATGGGGCTTGGATAGCGTCTTTCGCGAACTGCGACGCGAATATTTCTTCATATTCGGAGTTTTCCCGGGCGGAACCTCGCGTTTCCGGCTTTCCCGTGGCTATAATAGCGGATAACACTTGAGTAACGGTTGCTATGCGGGGCGTTCGCGCACGTCGTCCCCTTGCCGACCGTCGCCCGCGCCGGCCGCGCGAGCGAAGCGACATGCCGACAGCAGATGGAGGAGTTCATGGCCTATTATTTCGACGAGCCGTCCCGTACATTCAACGAGTACCTTTTGGTTCCCGGCTACTCGCCGTCTACGTGCGTTCCGGCTGCCGTCAGCCTGAGGACGCCGCTGGTCAGGTACCGCAAGGGCGAAGAAGAGTGCCCCATTTCGCTGAACATCCCCATGATTTCGGCTATCATGCAGGCCGTGTCCGACGACGGCATGGCCGTGGCGCTTGCCACTGAGGGCGGCATGTCGTTCGTGTACGGTTCTCAGTCCATTGAGAGCCAGGCCGCGATGGTGGCGCGCGTGAAGGACTACAAGGCTGGTTTTGTCACGAGCGACGCCAACCTGTCTCCCGACATGACGCTGGCCCAGGTTGTAGAGCTGAAGGAGAGGCTTGGCCACTCCACCATGCCCGTGACCGAGGACGGCACCGCTACCGGCAAGCTGCTCGGCGTGGTAACCGAGCGCGACTACCGCTTGTCCCGCATGTCCTTGGACGAGAAGGTCGCCGATTTCATGACTCCGCGCGAGAAGCTGATCGTGGCTCCGGTCAGCACGTCCCTGAAAGTGGCAAACGACATCATCTGGGATCACAAGCTGAATTCGCTGCCCATCGTTGACGAGGACGATCACCTGGTCAGCCTGGTGTTCCGCAAGGACTACGATTCCCATAAGTCCAACCCGAACGAAATGCTGGACGACCATAAGCGCTACATGGTGGGCGCCGGCATCAATACGCGCGACTACGCCGAGCGCATTCCCGCGTTGGTGGAAGCCGGCGTCGACGTGCTGTGCATCGACAGCTCCGAGGGCTACTCCGACTGGCAGAAGTTCACCATCGAATGGGTGCGCGAGCACTACGGCAACACCGTGAAGATCGGCGCGGGCAACGTGGTTGACGCCGAGGGCTTCCGTTTCTTGGCCGATGCGGGTGCCGACTTCATCAAAGTTGGCATCGGCGGCGGTTCCATCTGCATCACGCGCGAGACGAAGGGCATCGGCCGCGGCCAGGCCACGGCTACCATCGAGGTTGCCGCTGCGCGCGACGCGTACTTCAAGGAGACGGGCGTGTACGTGCCCATCTGCTCCGACGGCGGCATCGTGTACGACCATCATATCTCGCTGGCGCTGGCCATGGGCTCCGACTTCGTCATGCTGGGTCGCTACTTCGCGCGCTTCGACGAGAGCCCGTCGAACAAGGTGATGGTGAACGGCTCGTACATGAAGGAGTACTGGGGCGAAGGCTCGGCGCGCGCTCGCAACTGGCAGCGCTATGACCTGGGCGGCGACAAGAAGGGCATGACGTTCGAAGAGGGCGTCGACTCCTACGTGCCATATGCCGGCGCTTTGAAGGACGGCGTGGCGCTTACGCTTTCCAAGGTGCGCTCCACCATGTGCAATTGCGGCGCGCTTACCATTGACGAGCTGCAGGACAAGGCGAAGCTGACCATCGTGTCCAGCACGTCCATTGTGGAAGGCGGCGCGCACGACGTTCTGCTGAAGGACAAGACCCCCTACGTGAGCAACACGAGCCACTAGGGCGCGGTCGGAAAAACGGATTCGCGAGCGGGGCGGCCTTCGGGTCGTCCCGCTTTTTTGACGCGCCGAGCACGGTGCAAAGGGAGTGCTCGGCGCGTCGGGCAGGGCGGGCGTTTCGGAGCCGGGCGCGAATCGCTCGATCAGTCTTCCCGGGCTTCCACGCTGGGATTCGCGTGAATGATGGCATGGAGTTCTTCGATGTAGCGCAGCAGCAGCGGGCTGGGGCGTCGCTCGTTGTGCATGATGTAGCCGACTTGCATGCGCTCGCCTTCGTCGGTATCCAAAGGGATGCTGGCTATGCCGGATTGCATTTCGGCCGAAAGCACGCCGGTGGACAGTGTGTAGCCATTATGGCTGGTCAGCAGGTTAGTGAGCGTGCCGCGGTCCGAAATGCGGATATTGCGCGCGTGCGGAAGATAGCTCAGGGGCTCTTCGGAATAGTAGAACGAGTTGGTGGTTCCCTGCTCGAACGAGTAACGCGGGAAGGGCGCCAGGTCGTCGGGCGCGATGCGGTCGCGCTTCGCAAGCGGATGGTGCTCGCCGACGAACACGTGAACGTCGGCGTCGAAAAGGGGCGCGTACGCCACATCGGCGTCGTCGAAGGCTTTTTGCAGGACGCGTCGGTTGAAGCTGTCGGTGTAGAGGATGCCTACTTCGCTGCGAAACGCCCGCACGTCGTCGATGATCTCCGCCGTGGTGCTTTCTCGTAGGATGAATTCGTAGTCGCAGGCATCGCATGCTTCCACTACGTTCACGAACGCCTGCACGCTGAACGCGTAATGCTGCGTGGATACGGCAAGACGCAGGTGCGCGGCTCCCTTGTTCTGGTAGCGCGCCTCCAGCATGTCGGCCTGTTCGACCACTTGTCGGGCGTACCCCAAAAGCTCCGTGCCGTCATTGGTGAGGGTGACGCCGCGGTTGCTGCGCGTGAACACGGTGATGCCCAGTTCGCTTTCCAGTTCTTTTATGGCGGTGGACAGGTTCGACTGCGAGGCATACAGGTTTTGCGCGGCGGCGTTGATGGATCCGTATTCTGCGATGGCTATTAAGTAGCGGAGCTGTTGAAGCGTCATAAGGACCCCTTTCTTCGTTCTGGTCGCTATTCTACCGGTTATCGTCAATATCGATAGCAAAGCATCAAAACATTGAATGACTTATATGGTTGTATTGAGCGGCTGTTCGTGGTTTCATGCAATACGCTGCTTCGCGCGCAAAACGATTCGGCGCATGCGGGCGTTTCTTTCTTCAGGGAAGCGCGCGCCGCGCAACTCGGCGAATCGTTTGAGCGATTTCGGTCGACGGTGCGCGGCGGCAGCGCGAAAGACGAAACGAACAAGGAGCATCTCATGGCGAAGGACATCCCCTACGATCAGAAGTACTACGATCCGGAGATCGAGTGCATGCCGCGGCCCCAGCTGGAGGAGCTGCAGCTGCAGCGATTGCAGGATATGGTGGCCTACGCGTACGAGAATACCGTGTACTACAAGCGCGCGTTCGACGAGGCCGGCGTGAAGCCTTCCGACATCGAAACGCTTGAGGACATTGCGAAGTTCCCGTTCATCGACAAGAAGACCGAGCGCGAAACGCAGCACGTGGGAAGCTTCTTCGGCGAGATGTGCTCGGTGCCCGAGGAAGAAGTCATCTTCATGGCCACGTCTTCGGGTTCCACGGGCGTGCCCACGGTGAGCCCGTTCACGCAGGAGGACTTCGACCTGTGGCAGGATACCGAGGCGCGTCTGTTCTGGCAGGCTGGTATGCGCCCGAACGATCGCTACGTGCACGCGCTCAACTTCGCGCTGTACGTGGGCGGCCCCGACGTCATCGGCGCGCAGCGGCTGGGCGCGCTGGCCATCTGGGTGGGCGCGGTGCCGTCCGACCGTCTGCTGTTCGTGCTGAAACAGTACCAGCCGACGGTTATCTGGACATCGCCTTCGTATGCATGGCATTTGGGCGAGGTGGCGAAGGAGAAGGGATACGACCCGCGCACCGACTTCAACATCCACACCATCATCGTTGCTGGCGAGGCGGGCGGTTCCATCAAATCCACGCGCGAAAGCATCGAGGACTTGTGGGGCGCGAAGGTTGTTGACTTCTACGGCCTGTCCGACATTTACGGCGCATGCGCTGCGGCGTGCGAGGCCCACGACGGCCTGCACATCGTGGAGGACCAGATTCTGGTCGAGACGGTGAACCCGAACACGGGCGAGGTGCTGGCTCCAGGCGAGACGGGCGAGCTGGTGTACACCACTTTGAGCAAGAAGGCGCGCCCGATGATTCGCTTCCGTACGGGCGATATCGGCTACGTGAGCACCGATACGTGCGAGTGTGGCCGCACGCTTGCACGCATTCACATTACGGGCCGTAAGGACGAGATGTTCATCGTGAGCGCCGTCAACGTGTTCCCGAGCGATATCGAGTTCGTGGTGCGCGGCCTGGAAGGGCTGACGGGCGAGTATTCCATTCGCGTGTACGAGCAGGACTTCACGTGCAAGTACGAAGTGTCCGTGGAGCGTGCGCTGGGTAGCGACGAGCCTTACGACGAGGTGGCGAAGCGCACGATGGCGGCCATCAAGGCGCATGTGGGCGTGCGTCCGCAGAAGGTCATCGTGTATGATGCGGGTAAGCTGGGAACGTCGTCGGAGCACAAGGCGTCGCGCTTCGTTGACGAGCGCAGCTGCCAGACTCGATAGGGAAGGATTCTACCCATGGCTAACACCTTTGCAGTTTCCGGTCAGCACTATCTGTTCAACGTGCAGACGTTCGCCCATGTGGTTCTGGCTTTGGGCGGCGATGCGTACGCGTATGCGCTGCGCGATCGCAGCACGCAGGGCGTCATCGATGATGTTGCGTCGGGGAAAAGCCAGCTGGGCGTGCTGTTTCAGACGTCGGCTTCCGCTGAAACGCTGAACGCTGCGCTTGACGAAGCGGGTCTTGAATTCGTGGAGCTTATCGAGTCGGCCCCGCGCGTTGCGCTGCCGGCCAGCCACCCCATGGTGAACGCCGCCAGTCTTACTCTGGAGGATATGGAGGACTATCCCTACTTGTATTTCGAGCAGGACGAGGATTCTCCGGTTGCCTTCGCCGAAGAGGCGCTTGCGGGCGTGCCGCGTGCCAAGAGCATTGCCTGCACCGACCGCGCGTCGCTTTCGGAGCTGATCGTGGCACTGAACGGCTATACGGTGACGAGCGGCATTTTGGTGGGTATTTCCGACGGCGCCGGGCTGAACACCGTGCCGCTTGATACCGATGTGTCGCTGCACTTGGGCTACGTGGTGCGCAAGGGCGAGCAGCTGGATGAGAATGCCCAGCGTTTCGTGGACACGTTGAAGAAGAACCTGGTCAAGTACGCTCGATTCTAAGTAGGTTGCCGTCGCGTGTAGGCGAAACGGCAGCTCTTGAAACGAGGGGGACGGGGGCGGCGATGCCGCGCTCGTCCCCCTCGTTGTTTACTCGTTGTCGTTCGGATGGCGCCTGCCGGCCAGGTCGCGAGCCTCTTCGCTCACGACGGGTCCCGCGTGCGCGCCGCGTTTTTCCAGCACGCGTTCGCGCCGCGCTCGTTCGGCGCGTGCTTCGCTGGGGCGCGGACGGTCGGCTTGCTGCGGGGCGGTTTCGCGCGGGGCTTCGGCTTTGGAGAAGCCCATGCGGATGCCGATGTATTCGCTGACCAGCAACACGAACAGGATGCACATCACAATGAGGTAGCCGATCACCGCGCCGGGCAATCCCGTGAAGTTCACCAGCAGGATGGGAACGAACAGCGAGAATCCGAACGTGATCAGGTACAGGCGCGTGACGGCCTTCTGGCGGCGCAGCACGGTGATCACCTGGTACAGGAAATCGATAGCTGCCGTTACCCCGCCTGCGGCCAGCATGATGAAGCACAGGCCGCGGAATTGCTCGAAGTCAAGGCCGTACATGAAGCTCATCAGGGGAATGCCGATGGTCGCCATAACGCCTGCCACCACCAACGTGATGGCAACGATGACGGCCAGCACGGCCGCGATGGTCAGATCGAACCGCTTCCGCTTGCCGGGGTCGGCCCATGCTTCGGCCATGCGGACGAGCATCGGCTTGTAGATGAGGCCGATGGTCAGCAGGATGGCCTGGGCGGGGAAGTACAGCGCGTTGAAGTACAGCTGGTTGTCGTAGCTGAGTACGCCTTCCATCACGAATTTCGGCATGTTGTCGATGAGCGCGTACATGAACAGCGCTGCGAACAGAGGGAAGCACTGCTTGAACAGCGCGCCCACGTTGCCCATGCTCACACGGCGCGATTTCGGCGTTTCGAACAGGGCCAGCGGAAACGTGAGGAACAGGAACGTGGCGGCGGCAACCACGGCCATGGCGATGCAGGCAACGCCGAGGTTGCGGGTGATCAGCAGCACCAACGAGAACACGATGAACACGGCGACCGAGCGAAACGCTTGGGAGATTCCGGCAAGGTAGAGCTTGTCCACTTGCTGCAGGCGCCCCTCGTACACGTCGGCCAGGCCGTCGATCATCTTGTAGAGGTACACGCCCAAGCTGATGGTCAGCATGTGATCGGTGTATCCGCGAATCGAGCAGTACGCCACGCCGACAACCACCATGAGCGCGCACGTGATCCAGCGGTTTACCTGGTAGTCCGCGAACGAATGCTCTTCGGCCAGGTCGGACACTTGAAAGGTTCGCACGCCGTAGTTGGCAAGGATCATGAGCAGCGTGCCGGTGACGAACGCCAGCGAGAACATGCCGGCTTGCTCGACGCCCACCAGTTGCGTGACCACGATGGTGAGGAAGGGAAACACCATGCCCCACGTAGCGATGCCCAGCGTGTTGCACACGTAGTCGCGCGTGGTGCGTCCGGCGGCGTATTCTTCTTGCTGCGCCGAAAGGGAGCGCTCGGATACGGCCCCCAGAAGCCGGTTGCACCAGTGGTTGACGGCGCGCGTGATGAAGCTGGGCTTGCGAGGCTTTTTCGCCGCGCGACGTGCGCGGTTCCCGCGCTGATCGGAGGCGCTGTCGGGCTGTGTTTGCGGGTTCGGATCTTGGGCGCTGCGCCTGGTTGCGTGCAGCGGCGCGTGCTCGGTCGCCTCGTGCTCGGGCGCGGTGCGTTGATGGAGCGCCCGGGTGGGCTGGCTGCGCTGTTCTTGTTCGGAGTTGTTCCGCGGCATGCGGTCCATAAGCTGCGTCGAGCTCCTTCGCTGCGTGTGTCGTTGTCTCTCCTTGAGCATTATAGGGGTCGTGCGCAGTTGGTCCCCTAAGATTCATAGCAGCAGCAAACGAGGGCGTGCGCGTCCTTGCGCGCTTGCGTCTGGCCGTGCTGGGCTCGGTTGGAGGCTCCGCGCCTGTTGCGACACGGGCCGGGGCGGCTCCGTTCGAGACTGTCCCCCTGTCCCCCTGTCCCCCTGCTCCCCAATCGGGGGAGTTTGACGGCTGGTCGTCTGCGCGCGCCTGCGAACGCGCGAGGGCAACGCTATACTGGCATGATCAAGACGTGACACGAATGGGAGAGTTCCATGATCGAGGTACTGTGGCATGGGCGCGGCGGTCAAGGCGCGTTCACTGCGGCGCGGCTGCTGGGCGCGGCCGCATCGCTTTCCGAGGGCCGCTACGCGTTGGCGTTTCCGTCGTTCGGACCCGAGCGACGCGGCGCGCCGATGCGCGCGTTCACGAAGATGGACGATGCGCCTATCGGCGATCGGAGCGCGGTGGCGCGCGCCGATTACGTGGTGTATCTGGACGAGATGCTGCTGGGGCCTGGCTGGGAGCATGAGCTGAAACCCGGAGGACGCGTGCTGGTGAACAGCGCTGCAACCTTCGATGACGAGCGTATCGTGGCCATCGATGCCGACGGAATCTCCGCTTCTTTTTTGGGGCGCCCCATTCCCAACACGGTGTTTCTTGGGGCGATCGCGGGCCTGTGCGATCGGGTGTCGCTCGAGGATCTGGACGAGGCGATTCGCCAGTACATGCCGGAAAAACTGCACGGTAAGAACCTGGCAATTGTGGAGGAAGCGCTCCGGCGGATGGCCGATGCTTCCGATGCCGAAGCAATCGATCGGCCGCCTGTTGCGGGGATTGCGGTTGAATCCGGCGAAAGCGATCTGCGCGCGGAAAACTTCGAGGCGGCCGAAGGCTTGGAGGGCTCGCCCTCGGAATCGCCCGCTCGTCCGCCCGCGCGCATCTGCACCTTGCGCAGCGGGGACGCCTTGGACCCCGCCGTGTTCGCGCGCACCACGTGCTTCGAGGCGGGCTATCTGACCGCGAAGAACGCTGGCTGGCGCAACGTGCGCCCCGTGATCGACGCTTCTGCGTGCACGGGATGCCTCCAATGCTATTGGCTGTGCCCGGACGGTACGGTGTTCAAGGTTGACCAGGCTGCGTCCGTCGGCGCTCCTGTTGCCATCGATCTGGACTTCTGCAAAGGCTGCGGCGTGTGCGCGAAGGCTTGCAAGTTCAATGCGATTGCCATGATTCCCGAAAGCGAGGCGGATGCTCGATGAAGAGGTTCCTTTCCGGCGACGAAGCGCTGGCGGAGGGCGTGCGCCTGGCGCGTCCGCAGGTCATCAGCGCGTATCCCATTACGCCGCAAACGGTGGTGGTCGAGCGTTTGAGCGAGATGGTGGAAGAAGGCACGCTTGCCGCCGAGTACGTGCACGTGGAGTCCGAACATTCGGCGCTGTCGTGCGCCATCGGCGCGTCGGCTACGGGCGCTCGCACGTTCACGGCTACGTCGAGCCAGGGCTTGCTGTACATGGCAGAATGCCTGACCTATGCATCGGGCGGGCGGTTTCCCATTGTCATGATGAACGCGAACCGTGCAACCGCGCTGCCGTGGAACATCTACGGCGACCAGCGAGATTCGCTCGCCTTGCTGGATCACGGTTGGATCCAGGTGTATGCGCAGGACAACCAAGAGGCGCTCGATCTTGCGCTTATGGCGTATGCGTTGGCGGAGGACCCGGCGGTTATGACGCCGGTGATGGTGAACCTGGACGGTTTCGCGCTCACGCATACGTACGAGACCGTGGACGTGCCTTCGGCGGAGCAAGCGGACGCGTTTCTGCCGCCCTACGAGCCTGCTGGGAATCACTTCGATTTCGAGCATCCCGTGAACATCGGGTTTTCGGCAGGCCCTGAGTACAACCGCTATTTCAAGTACTGGGAGCATCGCGACATGCTGAACGCTCCCGACGCGGTGGAGCGGATCGAGCGGCGCTTCGCCGAGGTGTTCGGGCGCCAATACACCGGCATGATCGAAACGCTGAACTGCGACGATGCCGACGTTGTCCTGGTCACGCTGGGGTCGGCTGCAGGCCTTGCGCGCTCCGTGGTGGAGCAACTGCGCGCCGAGGGCGTTCGCGCGGGCATGCTGCGCATTCGCTACCTGCGCCCCATGCCCTCGGAGCTGATTGCCGAGGCGCTGCGAGGCGCGAAGGCGGTGGGCGTTCTGGAGAAGGATATCTCGTTCGGTTCGGAGGGAACCGTGTTCACGAACGTCAATTCGGCGCTGCAGCAGGCGGGCGTGTGCGTTCCCACGTACAACTTTGTAGGAGGTTTGGGCGGCGACGACATTTCCGAAGCGCAGACGATCGGCATGTTTCGCGCTCTCCAGCAGGTGGCCGACGGCGCGGGGTCCGGTAGCTTGCCGCGCGTGTCGTTTTTGGGTGTTGATGACGTTCCGCCTGCCTGCCAGCCGACGGAAGCAGCCGACGCTGCGGCTTCCGTCGCTGATTCATGCGAACCTGCGAGCTGCGACGAAAGGGGGCGATAGGAATGGCTCTCAATGCGAAGACCATAGCCAACGACGAGTTTTTCTTCGGTCACAAGGCATGCGCGGGGTGCGGCGGTTCCCTTGCCCTGCGCGCTGCGCTTAAGGTGCTGGGCCCGAACGCTGTGGCCGCGCTGCCGGCGGGCTGCATGAGCGCCGTCGGCTTCAATTTTCCGCAGCTTTCCTTTGCCAACAACGCAATGATCACGCCTTTTGCGGCTACGGCAAGCGTGCTGACCGGTATTGAGGCCGGGCTGCGCGCGCAGGGAAAGAAGCCCGACGATTGCACCGTGGTGGGCTTTGCGGGCGATGGCGGCACGGCTGACATCGGCATCCAGGCGCTGTCCGGGGCGATCGACCGCAACGACGACGTGCTGTACATTTGCTACGACAACGAGGCGTACATGAACACGGGCATCCAGAAAAGCTCGCTGACGCCTTTTGGCGCCAAGACCACCACGACGCCTGCCGGCCGCAACGTGCACGGCTGTCTGACGCAGAAGAAGAACATGTTCGAAATCGTGGCGGCGCACGGCATTCCGTATGCGGCCACGGCAAGCGTTGGCTATCTGAACGACTTCGTCCGCAAGGTGGAGCGCGCCCGGGACATCAAAGGCACGCGCTATATTCACGTGATGGCTCCGTGTCCGACAGGGTGGGGCTGCGGCGTGGACGAGATGGTGGACATCGCGAAGGATATCGTGGATACGGGTTTGTGGTACCTGGCCGAGTACGAAGGCGAAGCGGTGTGCGGCCAGTACGGAGGCCGCTTCAAGCTGAACAGGAACCCGAAGGAGTTCGCCAGCGTTGAGGCGTACCTGCGCAGGCAGGGCCGCTTCAAGGCGCTTTCCGATGACGAGATCGCCAGCGTTGAGGCCGGTCGTGACGCTGCTTGGGAGGCCATGCGCCGAGATTGGGCGTGAGTGGGGCTTTAAGGATGCGAAAAGGCGCCGCTTGAACAGCGGCGTCTTTTTTACGAGGCGGAGGGATGGGCTATTGGCTCTGTCCCTCCGCCTCGTTTTTTGCCTTGCCCCCTATGCAATAAAGCAATCACATGATATAGTGTAATCTATCAAAAGATAGTAAAAGGGAGGTAATCATGTCGCATGATCTGACTTCGCAGGATATTAAGAGGATTCGGGAAAAGTACGGGCTGACGCAGCAAGGGTTTGCGCGCTTGTTGGGACTTGGCGAGGCTAGCGTGGTTCGGTACGAAAACGGACAAACTCCCAGCAAGGCGAATGCGAACCTCATTCGTGCTGCGGATGACCCGAGGTTTCTTGCGGATTGCCTTGAGCGCGACGGGGCTTTGCTTGCGGACAGCCAGCGCGAGAAAACCGAGAAGATCGTGTATGCGCTGGTTTCTTTCGACGAGGATGGAGACGTCATGGACATAAACGAACTGTACGAAATCACGCTTCAACAGGAGGTTCTTAACGAGCAGGCTGCGCAGCTGATGGGGGAGATCTCGCGACTGCTTATCGCTGCTCGCAAAGGAGGGGATGTCGCTTCCGCGGCGGTCTATGAAGACGTGTATATGCAGCTTGCCATGGTCAAGCCTCGCATTATCAGTGAAGGTCATTTGGACAAAGTGAAGCTTTTGGAGTTGAAGGCGCAGATCGAATGCTTGGGGCGCGTGGCGGAAAGTCGCAAAGTGAAAGCTGCGTAACATGGCAGGTATCGAAGAGTACTCGAATGAGGAATTTCAGAACGGGTTTCAAGGGATCGTCAGCGCCCTCGTGGCAGATGGGAACCTGGCGCCCCTCAGCAGCCCGCGGGCTGTTTTGCTTGGCGGGCAGAGCGGTGCGGGAAAAACAACGCTGCACAACATCTTTCTTATCGCCCAGAAGGGCAATGCGATCATCATAAATGGTGACGAGTACCGGTCTCATCATCCGCGATTCAGGGAAATCAGTGCGCGGTATGGAATTGATGCTCCGTCGTATACGGCAGCATGGGCTGGAAGCATGGTGGAGGCGCTGGTTGACGCCCTTTCAACTGCAGGGTACAACCTGATCATCGAAGGAACGCTGCGGACATCCGAGGTCCCACTCGAGACGGCAAGGCTCTTGCGCGATCGGGGATACGACGTTTCGCTGGCACTGATGGCGGTGAAGCCGGAAATATCGCTGGTAAGTTGCCAGCTGCGATACGAGCAGATGCGTATTGCGGGTACAGAGCCTCGGTCGGTCGACCCGAACCATCATCTTTTGATCGTTGAAAGCATCGTCAGTAACTTGAAAGTGCTTGAGGAATCCGGGTTGTTCGATACCGTAAGCTTGTACGATCGCGCCGAGCGCCGATTGTTCTTCAGCAAAGATGACGGCGGGTATGCGTGCGATACGCTCGAGCGAATCTTGTTCGGTGAGTGGAGCGACGAAGAGCGCTTGCACTTGGCGTATCTGGAACGAAAGCTGGCTGAGCTGAAAACTCTTGGCTGATCGCCTTGCTTTCGGCGTTTGTGCTGGCGGGATCCATCCTGGTCAAACCCGTGCGGGCTGGAATATGGTACCCTGCTGAACACAGGGAACGGCGAAAGGGATCCATATGGGGACGGCCAGCACGACTGAGCGCATCCGCGAAATCGGGGCGGATATCGAATCCGAGGTCATCGCACTCAGGCGCGAGTTGCACAAGCATCCCGAGTTGAGCGGCAAGGAAACGCGGACGCAAGAAGCTCTTTGCATCGAGCTGGGCAAGCTGGGCGTGGAGTATCGCCGTGCAGCTGGGACGGGCGTAATCGCCACTATTCGCGGTGAAGCGAAGGGCGCGTACGATGCCGACGGCAATCCTGCCAAGCGCGTGGCGTTGCGTGCCGACATCGACGCTCTTCCCGTGACCGAGCAGACGGGCGCGCCTTACGCTTCGCAAAGCGAAGGGATCATGCACGCATGCGGTCATGATTGTCATATGGCTATGATGCTGGGCGCCGTTTGCATTCTGAACGGCTTGCGCGATCGGCTTTGCGGCGAGGTTCGCGTGCTATTCCAGCCTGCGGAGGAGATATCTATCGGCGCGCTCAAAATGATCGAAGACGGTGCGCTCGACGGGGTCGATGCGATCTACGGGGCTCATATTTGGAGCGAAGTGGATGCCGGGAAGATTTCGTGCGAGCCCGGACAGCGTATGGCTCATACCGATTGGTTCCGCATCGATATCGAAGGCGTTAGCGCACATGGATCCATGCCGCACAAGGGTGTGGACGCCGTGGTGGTGGGTGCTGAAATGGTGACGGCTTTGCAGATTCTGGTCAGCCGAGACGTTTCGCCGTTTGAACCCGTGGTGGTTACGGTGGGGGAGTTTCATGGCGGCGAAGCGCGCAACATCATGGCGGGGACGGCTTACCTGACCGGCACGGTGCGTACCTGGAGCGATAAGCTGCGCGCCGAAGTGCCTGACCGTTTGGAGCGCATTGTGGGGAAGATCGCTCGTGCGTTCAACGCTGAAGCTCGGTTCACGTTCGAGCCGGGCAATGCGGGCTTGGCGAATGACGTTCAGTGCGCGGAAGCGGCGCGGCGCGCTGTTGTCGAGGTGCTGGGGGAAGAAGCCGTCGGCAGTTACGAGGGTACGCTTTCCGGCGAAGACTTCAGCGAGTACCTGCGTCTGGTTCCCGGGGTCATGGCGTTCGTGGGTACGCGCAATCCTGCTGTGGGCGCCGAGCATCCCCAGCACAGTTGCTACTATGAAGTGGACGAAAGCGTGCTGGTCAAGGGATCCATGGTGGCTGCTCAGTGGGCGGTCGACATGTTGGGAGAAGGGTAGGAGTCGTGCGCTTCATTATCTCGCCCGCCAAGAAGATGAACGTAGCGGACGATATGTTCGCATGGCGCGAGCTGCCGGCGTTCGTTGACCGTGCCGAGCAGCTGGTCGAAGCTGTGCGGGCTCTGACGTATGAAGAAGCGAAGGTGCTGTGGCAGTGCAGCGATGCGCTGGCCGAGCTCAATTTCGATCGCTTCCGCACGATGGACGTGTCCGGTGGCGCGGGCTCGCTTGTTCCAGCGGTGCTTGCGTACGAAGGCATCCAGTACCAGCATCTTGCTCCGCGCGTTATGACCGCCGCGCAGCTGGAATACGTGCAGGAGCATGTGCGCATCCTGTCGGGCCTTTACGGCGTGCTGCGCCCGTTCGACGGCGTGGCGCCGTATCGTCTTGAGATGCAAGCCAAGTTGGCGGTGGGCCAGGCGCGCACCTTATACGAGTTTTGGGGCGATTCGCTGGCGCGCGCGTTGGCTTCGGAGGCTGACGTTGTGGTGAACTTGGCTTCGGTCGAATATGCGAAAGCGGTGCTTCCGCATGCGAAGTGTCTTGGCTTGCAAACCGTCACGTGTTTGTTCGGTACGATCGATGCGAGTGGCCGCCTGGTGCAGCGTTCGACGGCTGCCAAGGCGGCGCGCGGTTCCATGGTGCGCTGGTGCGCCGAATGCGCCGTCGAGTCCGTCGCTGATCTGCGCGCGTTCGACGTAGCTGGCTATGCGTTCGACAAGGCGCGCTCTACTGACGACTGCCTGGTGTTTGTGCAGTAGGGAACAGAAAGCGTTCGCGGTGATCCTCGCTTTGAGAGCCAGTGTCGGGCCGGCGGGCGAGCGTCTGATGTCCTTGACGGCTCGCGGATTTGGGCGCCCTCTTTCGGCTCGGCTAGCTCCTTTTGCGGTTTGGCGTACGTCTATCGGATCCCGGCCGAATTCGCCACGCCGAACGTCTCTTCGCATTGGCTGCTCAGTTTGAACTTGAGCGGTCGGCGGCTTGTCGTTTCAGCAAGATCGGCCTGCTCTAGCTCGGATGCGTACTTGCGAGCGCTTTGGGCTGTGACTTCAAGGTGCGTCGCGGCGTCCTGCAGCGTCACGTCCGCGTTCG
>NZ_DBFOSR010000012.1:0-18768 GCF_048427265.1 Paraeggerthella sp. | reverse complement strand
CAACGTGGAAAACGTCATGTGCGCGTTCGGCATTGGGCTTCAGCTGGGATTCTCAGCTGACGTGATCGTGGAGGCCCTTGAAGAGGCCCCGCAGATTCCCGGCCGCCTGGAGCGCGTGGATGCGGAGCATACCGGCAACGTATCGGTGTTCGTGGATTACGCCCACACGCCCGATGCGCTGGAAAAGGCGCTCGGATCCATCATGGCGCTCACGCCGGGCCGCACCATCTGCGTGTTCGGCTGCGGCGGCGATCGCGACGCCAGCAAGCGGCCCATCATGGGACGCGCGGCTCTTGCGGCCGATTTCGCTGTAGTGACTTCGGACAACCCGCGCACGGAAGACCCCAACGCCATCATCGAGGACATCGTAAGCGGCATGGGCGCGGGCCTGGATCGCTTCGACGTGGAACCCGACCGCCGCGCGGCCATCGCTCGCGCGCTGCAAATTGCGAAGCCCGGCGATTCGGTGCTGGTGGCGGGCAAGGGACACGAGGACTACCAGCTGGTGGGCGATCAGGTGCTTTCGTTCGACGACCGCGTGGTAGCCGCCGAAGAACTGGAACGCGCCTTTGGCCCTGGCTCTGGATCGCAGGAGTAGCGCATGCGCTTGAACCTCAAACAGATAGCCGCCTGCACGGGCGGCTCCTTTTCGGTAGAGCCGCTTGATGCGTGCGTTATCGCTACGGGCTTGACGTGGGATTCCCGTGACGTGAAGCCGGGCGACGTGTACCTGGCTTTGCCGGGCGAGCGTGTGGACGGCCATGATTTCGTGGCCGCGGCCTTGCGCGCAGGAGCTGTGTGCGCGCTCGTGATGCAGCCGATCGATCCGTCCGTGCAGATGCTCGCGCGCGAGCTGGGCGCTGCCGTGATCGAGGTGCCGGACACCGCGCATGCCGTGACCGACCTAGCGCGCGAGTGGCGCGGCCACCTGAAGGGCCGCATTATCGCGCTGACCGGCTCTACGGGCAAGACCACGACCAAGAACCTGGTGCGCGACGTGCTCGCCGCGTCCCACACGGTGGTGGCGACCGCCGGCAATCAGAACAACGAGCTGGGAGTTCCCAAGACCCTGCTGAACGCCCAGCCGGAAACCCAGGCCGTGGTCGTGGAGATGGGCATGCGCGGCTTGGGCCAGCTTGCCGACCTGTGCGATTTCGTGCGCCCTGATTGGGGCATCGTGGTGAACGTGGGCGAAAGCCACATCGAGCTGCTGGGAAGCCGCCAGAACATCGCGCGCGCCAAAGCCGAGCTGCTGTGCGCCCTGCCCGAGGGCACGGGCCGCGCGTTCGTGAACGCCGACGACGACTTCGCCTCGTACGTGCGCGATCACGCATGCCTTGACAAACGCCGGGTGGACACGGTGCTGTTCGACGGATCGTTGCAGGCGGCCGACCGTCGCGCGGCTTTCTCCGAGCAGGATCGCGCGAACGCGTCCGTGTGGGCCGAGCAGATCGAGCTTGACGACCAAGGTCGCCCTTGTTTCATGCTGCACGCGTGCGGTTTCGCCGAGGACGGCGCGCACGAGGCGGTCGCGTGCTCGCTCAACCTGCGCGGGCTGCACAACGTGTCCAACGCCTGCGTCGCCGCGGCGGTGGGGCGTTCGTTCGGCATGAGCCTGCACGATGTTGCGGGCGCGCTTGCCAAGGCCGAGCCCGAGGCGGGACGGCAGGAAGTGCTCGAGGCGCGCGGCGGCTTCACCGTGGTGAACGACGCGTACAACGCGAATCCGGATTCCATGCGAGCGTCGTTGTCGACGTTCTGCTCGCTGAACGTTTCCGGAAAGCGCATCGCCGTGCTGGGAGACATGGGAGAGCTGGGCGACTACGCGTTGGCATGCCATGCCGGCATCGGGCGCCTGGCTGCGGATCTGCCCCTTGATCGACTGGTGTGCGTGGGCGAATTGGCGCAGGTCATAGCCGATGCTGCAGAAGAGTTCGGCATGGAGCCCGGGCGCATCGTGCGCGCGGCGGCGTTGTCTGAGGTTTTGGATTGTTTGGACGATTGCGTAGAGCCCGGCGATGCCGTGCTGGTGAAGGCATCTCACTTCATGGGTCTCGAACGCGTAGTCAAAGGACTGGTTAATTAATATGTTCACTATTTTCGCTCAATACCCGACGTTTCTCGTGTTCTTGGCCATCGTGCTGGCCATTGCGTTCACCATCGTGCTGATGCCGGCATGGATCAAGCTTTTGAAGTCGAGCCATATCGGGCAGCAGGTGCGTGCGGACGGGCCTGAAAGCCATCTGGTCAAGCAGGGCACGCCTACCATGGGCGGCGTCATCATGCTAGTGGCCGTTGTGGCGGTTGCTCTGCTGGTGGGCAAGCCCACGGCCGAAACGTTCGCGCTTGTGAGCGCTACCGTTCTGACCGGCGCGTTGGGGCTTATCGACGACGCGTCGAAGGTGGTCAAGGAGCGTTCCCTGGGCTTGACCCCGAAGGCCAAGCTGGTGGGCCAGTTCCTTATCGCTACGGTGTTCTGCCTGGTTGCGGTGAACTGGCTGCACGTTGCCCCCACGGTTGAGATCCCGTTCGTCTACACGTTCGACCTGGGCGTTCTGACCACGGTCGTGCCCGTTGGGGACGGTATCGCCATCCCTTGGCTGTACCTGGCGTTCGTGGACATCCTGCTGGTGGGCCTGTGCAACGCGGTGAACCTCACCGACGGGTTGGACGGCCTGGCGGCGGGAACGGTCATGATCGTCATGATCGTCATGGCGGCCATCGCGTACCGCTCCGACATGCTCGAGCCCGCCATCTTCGGTGCGGCGCTTGCGGGCGCGTGCATCGGCTTTCTGTGGTTCAACTCCTTCCCGGCCGACATCTTCATGGGCGACACGGGTTCGCTCGCTCTGGGCATGTCGCTTGGGTGCCTTGCGGTTCTCACCAAGTCCGAGTTCATCGTGCTCATCATCGGCGGCCTGTTCGTGGCCGAGGCGCTGTCGGTCATGATCCAGGTGCTGTACTACAAGAAAACGAAGAAGCGCATCTTCTTGATGGCTCCGTTGCACCACCATTTCGAGAAGAAGGGCTGGAGCGAAACGAAGGTGGTCGTGCGATTCTGGATCATCTCCGGCGTTCTGGCTGCAACGGGCTTCTCCCTGTACTTCGCCGAAACGCTCATGGCGGTGGCGTAGTCTATGGAGGATCGCGTGTACAGATCGCATTGCAAGCGCGCGCCGGAGAACTTGGGGCGCGTGCTCGTTTTGGGGCTTGGCAAAAGCGGGCGCGCGGTAGCCGATTATCTGGTTGCCGCGGGCGAGCGCGTCGAAAGCCTGACCGTGGCGGCGGGCGCGCGCACGGCGAGCGCCGAGGACGCTGCGGCTTCGCTTGCTTCGGCGGGCGCCGCAGTGCTGTTCGACCTCGATCGCATCGAGGGCGCGTTCGATCTTTGCATCGCCAGCCCCGGCATTCCCGAGGGGTCTTTGCTGTACCGCAGCGCCGCGCAGTGCAGCGCCGAGATCATCGGCGAGGTGGAGTTCGCTTGGCGCGAGAGCGCAGCCGACAGCCGTTGGGTGGCCATTACGGGCACGAACGGCAAGACCACGGTCACGGCTCTTGTCGCGCACCTGCTTCGCGCCGCCGGCATGAACGCGAAGGCCGTCGGCAACATAGGCGATACATGCTTGGAGGCCGTGGCGGGTGGCGACACCGACGTGTACGTGGCCGAAGTCTCGTCGTACCAGCTTGCGTCCACCGTCCGGTTCGCGCCGCAGGTGGCCGTGCTGCTCAACATCACGCCCGACCACCTGCATTGGCACGGCTCCTTGGAGGCGTACCGCGATGCAAAGCTGAAGATCCTCTCGAACCTTGCCGCCGTTCCGGAATCGGTTGCCGTGCTGGATGCCGTGAACGACGTCGTCCGGGCCGAGGTGCGCCGCCTGCGCGCGTTGGAGCCTGCGCAGCGCGGGTTCTCGTACGTGCCGCTGGGCACGAGCGCGGGCGTGCGCGGCGACATGCGCGCCGCATGCGGAAGCGAGAACGCGGCGTTTTTGGGACCTGATGGGTGGCTGCACGTGGCCGAAGGCCAGCATGACCGCGCCCTGGTTCCCGCCGAATCCCTGCTCATCAAAGGCGAGCACAACGTTTCGAACGCGCTTGCCGCAGCGGCGGCGGCGCTCGCGTTGGGCGCGGACGAGGCGAGCGTGGCCGCGGGCTTGCGCACGTTCGCGCCGCTTGAGCATCGCGTCGAGCCGTGCGGAAGCGTGCGCGGCGCGGCGTGCTACAACGATTCCAAGGCTACGAACGTCGACGCCACGCTCAAGGCGTTGGCGGCGTTTCCCGAGGCGCGCCCGATCGTTCTTCTGGGTGGCGACGACAAGGGCACCGACCTGGCTCCTCTGGTTGCCGCCGCGCACGAGCATGCGCGCGCGGCGGTGTGCTTCGGCGCGGCGGGCGCTCGGTTCGCCGACGCTTTCGCGGCCGCGTCGCCTGAAGCCCCTGCTGGTTTTGAGCTGTTGCGCGCAGGCGGCCTGGAGGCTGCGTTGGACGAAGCGCTTGCCGTCGCGCGCGCGGGCGACGTGGTGCTGCTGTCTCCGGCGTGCGCGTCGTTCGACGAGTTCGGCTCGTTCGAGGAGCGCGGCCGCGCATTCAAAAGCCTGGTAGCCGCTCGCGCAGCGGCGCTGGGCGCGTAGCGGGTCGGCTATGGCGCGCACGCGAAGCGACAGGCGGGACGCTCCCGCTCACATCATGGGTCCGCAGATCATCCTGCTTCTGACGGTTCTCGCCCTCATGCTCATCGGGTTCGTGATGATCTACTCCACGTCGGCGGTCATCACCTTGGCCAAAACGGGCGCGGACGGAGCCGGGAACTCGATGGCCGAAACCATCAACCAGATCAAGTTCGCCGTCGTCGGCGTGGTCTTGGCAGTGGTGATATGGAAGTTCGTGCCCGTATCGCTATGGCGCAGCAACGTGGTGTGGGCGCTGTGGGCCTTGGCGTTTCTGCTGCTCGTGGCCACGGCGGTGGCGGGCGTGGGCGACGAGGAATGGGGCGCTCGCCGCTGGCTCAGCATCGGCGGCTTCAGCTTGCAGGCGTCCGAGTTCGCCAAGATCGCGCTGATCTTGGTGGCGGCGCGCCTGTTCGCCGACTTCCGCGAGGGGCAGTACACCACAAGCGCGTTTTTGTGCCTGGTCGGTTTGCTGGTGGTGGCTCCGGTGCTCATGATCTTGGGCCCGCAATCCGACCTGGGAACCGCCATGATCTGCGTGGTGGGCATTCTGGCCGTCATGTGGCTGGGGGAGGTTCCGCTTCGGACCATGCTCATCGTGGTGGGCGTGGTGGTCGCGCTGGGCTTGATCGGCATCTTCGGATCGTCGTACCGCCGTGATCGCCTCATGGTGTTCCTGAATCCGTGGAACGACGGGCAGGGAGGCTTCGATACGGGGTACCAGCTGATCCACTCGCTTTACGCCCTGTCGGGCGGCGGCTTGTTCGGGCAGGGCTTGGGCAACTCCCATGAGAAGTACCTGTACCTTACCCAGGCCGACACCGACTTCATCTTCGCCATCATTGGCGAGGAGCTGGGCCTGGTGGGCGCGCTCGTGGTGGTGGCGCTGTTCTTGCTGCTGCTGTACGCGGGCATGCGCATAGCGGGATCGGCTTCCGACAACTTCGGCACCATGGTTGCCGGCGGTTGCACCATCATGATTGCGTTCCAAGCGTTTCTCAACATAGCCATGGTCATCGGGTGCTTTCCCGTGGTGGGAAAGCCGCTGCCCTTCGTGTCGTCGGGCGGATCGTCGCTGGTGGCCATGTTGATCATGGTCGGGATCATTTTGTCGGTGTCCCAAAGCGCGAACGGCCCCACGGTGTACGATCGCCGACGTGCCGATCTGCGCGTGGTGCGCGCCGCCGAGCCCAGCTTGGACGGCAGGGGCGAGGGGCGCGGGTCAAGATCGTTGTCTCGACGTGGCAGGAGGTAGCGTCATGCTTATCGTTTTATCCGGCGGCGGAACGGCCGGCCATATCAACCCCGCGCTTGCGCTGGCCGAAGAGCTGGAGAAGCGCGGATGCACCGTGCGCTTCGCCGGTACTCCGACAGGCGTCGAGTCGCGCCTGGTGCCCGCTGCGGGCATCGAGTTCAAAGCGTTCGAAGCGCAGGGTTTCGATCGAAGCCATCCGCTGACGCTGCCGAAAGCCGTCATGAAGATACAGAAGAGCACCGGTGAGGCCAAACGGTGGTTCGACGAGATCCAGCCTGACGCCGTGGTGGGCTTCGGCGGGTACGTGTGCATTCCGGTGGCGCGCGCCGCCGAGCAGCGCGACATCTCCGTGGTGGTGCACGAGCAGAATTCGGTTATGGGCATGGCGAACAAGTACCTTGCGAAGCGCGCTGCCGCCGTGTGCCTGACCTACGAGCGCGCGGCCGAGGCGCTTTCGGACAAGAGCCGGGTCAAGGTGACGGGCAACCCTGTGCGCTCAAGCGTGTTCGGGGCGACCCGCGCCGAGGGGCGCGCTGCCTTCGGCGTGCCCGACGATGCGCGCATGCTGCTGGTTACCGGCGGCAGCCTGGGCGCGCGCCATCTGAACCAAGCGGTGACGGCGCTCAAAGACGCGCTGCTTTCCTACGAGGATCTGCACGTGGTGCACGTCACCGGCCCGAAGGAGCTTGACGCGGTGACGGACGCGCTTTCCCTCAGCGAAGCCGAGGCTCGCCGCTGGCACCTGTACGGCTACACTGACCAGATGGGCTTGGCCATGGCGGCGGCCGACGCCATCGTCTCGCGTGCGGGCGCCACGTCGCTCGCCGAGATATCGGCGCGCGCCCTGCCTGCTTTGCTGGTTCCGTTCCCGTACGCCACCGAAGACCACCAGACCATGAACGCGCGCGCGTGCGTTGACGCCGGCGCTGCGTTCATGGTGGCCGACGCCGACGTGGAAGGCCCCGAATTCGAGCGCTTGCTGCGCACGCTCGTCGAAGATGCCGACGTGCGCGAGCGCATGGCCTGCGCGGCGCGGGCGCAGAAGACGAAAGACGCCGCCGCCCTTTTGGCGGACGCGGTCATGCAGGCTGCGTCGAGTCGAGGCTCAAAAGACGCTCGGTAGGGTACAATGGCGGTTCGCGAAAGACGAGAGGCAATCGAAGGACGAAAGATGGAAACAACGTGCATCGAACAGGTTCACTTCATCGGCGTGGGCGGGGTCGGCATGAGCGGCATCGCGCGCGTCGCGTTTGACCAGGGGATGCAGGTGAGCGGCTCGGACATCAAGGAAAGCCGCTACACCAAGCAGCTCAAAGACGCCGGCATCACGGTGCACGTCGGCCATGATGCGTCCAATATTCCCGCGGGGGATCCCGTGGTCGTCGTATCGACCGCCATCTTGGACAACAACCCCGAGCTGATCGCCGCCAAAGAGCGCGGACTGACCATCTGGCATCGTGCCCAGATGCTCGCCCACCTGGGCGTGGGCCTGGAGACGCTTGCCGTGGCCGGCACGCACGGCAAGACCACGACCTCGTCCATGCTCGCCAGCGTGCTGGACGGAATGGGCGAGGACCCCACGTTCCTCATCGGCGGCATCGTGCGCGCGTACGGCACCAACGCCCATTCGGGTGCGGGTCGTCATTACGTGGTCGAGGCCGACGAGTCCGACAAGTCCTTCAGGCACCTGTCCCCGAAGGCCGTCCTCGTGACCAACATCGAGGCCGATCACCTGGACCACTATCGCGATCTTGACGAGATCTACGAGAAGTTCGCCGCCTTCATCGCATCGGTGCCCGCCGACGAAGGCGTGGTCGTCGCATGCGGCGAAGACGAGGCTTTGGTGCAGCTGGCGCAGCAAGCCGACCGCAAGCTGGTCGTGTACGGCTTCGCCGAGGGGTGCGACGCGCGCATCACGTCCTACGAGCCTCATGGCGTGGGCAGCGACTTCGTGCTTTCCCTGCCCGACGGCCAGCAGGTTCGCGCGCATGTCAAGCAGAATCCCGGTCGGCACAACGTGCTGAACGCCGCCGGCGTGGTGGCGCTTTTGTGGGCGCTCGGCTACGATGCGCAGGCTGCGGCCGACGCGCTGAGCGGGTTTGCGGGCGTCAAGCGACGCTTCGACCTGATAGGGGAGGTGGCCGGCGTGACCGTCGTGGACGACTACGCGCACCATCCCACCGAGATCGCTGCCACGATCGAAGCTGCCTCGCGCTTGGGATTCTCGCACGTGCACGTGCTGTTCCAGCCGCATCGCTACTCGCGTGCGCCGCTGTTCACCGAGGTGCTTAAAGACGAGTTCGCGGCCGCGTTCGACGCTGCCGACGCCGTGACGTTCATGGACGTGTATCCGGCGGGCGAGGCTCCCGTCCCCGGCGTGTCCGGCAAGACGTTCTTGAACGTCGTGCTCGACCACGTCGGTCATCCGGAGGCGGCGTACGTTCCCCGCCGCATCGAGGTGGTTCCCTACCTGCTGTCCAAGCTGGGCGCGGGCGACCTGCTCATCACCATGGGCGCGGGCGACGTGACGGCTATCGGGCCGCAGCTGGTCGATGCGCTTGAGCGGGGCGTTGATCCGTCTGCAGCGGCTTCCGGCCAGGCCTCGCGGGCGTGATGCCTCGATGACCGCTCGCCATACCTCTCCGCTCGAGGCGCTGCTCGTCGACGACGCGTTCGACGGCGACGTGTACCCGGCAGAGCCTATGGCTCGCCATACCATGTACCGCATCGGAGGGCCGGCTCGCTTTTACGTGCAGGTGGCGTCCGTAGGCGCGCTCAAGCATCTTGTCGAGGTGTGCGAGGCGTCCGGCGTCCCCTGGGTTGCCGTCGGGCGCGGAAGCAACCTGCTGGTTTCCGACGAGGGCTATCCGGGCGTGGTGGTGACGCTGGGCCGCGATTTCCGCACGTGTCGCTTCGACGAGGACGCGAAGCGTTTCTGCGTAGGGGCCGGGGTGCCGCTGTCGTCGGTGGTGCAGGAGGCGTTTCGCCGTTCGCTCGCCGGGTTGGAATTCGCGGTGGGCACGCCGGGAACCGTGGGCGGCGCGTTGCGCATGAACGCGGGATCCCGCGACGAGTGGATTGGATCGCGCGTGGTTTCGGTGACCACGCTCGATGCTCGAAAAGGCCTGATGCGGCGCGCAGGGGACGAGATTTCCTGGGGGTATCGCTCCAGCTCGTTCGCTCCCGACGAGGTGATCGTGGAATGCGAACTTTCCGTAGAACCGGCCGACCCGTTCTACTTACGAGGTAAGATGGAGGCGTCGCATACGCGGCGCAAGAAGACGCAGCCTCTGTCGCTTCCTTCATGCGGCAGCGTGTTTCGCAACCCCGAAGGGGATTCCGCTGGCCGCCTTATCGAGGCGGTCGGTTTGAAGGGCTGCACGATCGGCGGAGCCCAGGTGTCCGAAGTTCATGCGAATTTCATCGTGAACAAGGGCACCGCGACTGCGCGCGACGTGATGGATCTGATCGAGCTGGCTAGATATAAGGTGTACGAAACGTATGGCATCGAATTACAACCGGAAGTCCGCTTCCTCGGGTTCTCGTAAGGCGTCTTCGCGCCCGCGGCGCTCGGCGGGCGCAAGCGCGCGGCCCGCTGCGCCTTCCCGCGGCGCGGCGAACCGTCCGGGCGGTCGTTCCTCGTCGTACGGCGGGGCTTATCGCGCTATGCCCGGCGGCCAGATGCCCAATCGCCGATCCGGTCAGAACCAGCCGCCGCTCACGTCCGTGCGCGTGGGCGACTTGGATCGTGCGCAGCGCTCTGCGCGCACGCAGCGCACGTATCGCCGCCATCTGGTTCGCATCGGCATTGCGGCCGCGTTCGTGGGCGCGCTCGTCATAGGTGGAGTAGGCGTCTACTATTCCAGCCTGTTCACCATCGAAAGCGTATCGGTGAAGGGCGTCGAGCACCTGACCGCCGAGGACATGCAGAACATGGCTGGAGTTCCGGCGGGCACCACGCTTTTGCGCGTGGACGCCTCCAAGATCAGGGACAACCTGCTGAAGAACTCCTGGGTGCAGGACGTGTCGGTGAATCGCATTTTCCCCGACACCTTGGAGCTGGCGGTGACCGAGCGCACCATCGAAGCCGTGGTGGAGGTGCCTACGCAAAACGCCGAGAAGACGCAGCCGTGGGCCATCGCGTCGGACGGCATGTGGCTCATGCCCATTCCCGACAGGGATTCGGAAGCCGGCAAGAAGACCAGCTCGAAGGTGTACGAGGACGCCGATTCCGTGCTGCGCATCACCGACGTGCCGTACGGAACCAAGCCGGAGGTGGGGGCGTACTGCACCGATGCCAACGTGAACAACGCGCTCGACATCGTTTCGGGAATGACAACCGAGCTTGCCGGTCGCGTGACCGCCGTCAAGGCTACGGAACGGGAGTCGACCACGCTCACCATCAAAGACGGTCCGGACATCGTCTTTGGAACCGCGGACAACATCCGTGAAAAGGAGAGAGTCTGTCTGGAAATCATGAAGCAGCATCCGGACGGCGTTGCCTACATCAACGTGCGCACCGTTGATCGCCCAACCTGGCGCGCTTCGTAAGTACGACGGGACGGCGAGACGTTACGCTCGCCGAACTATATGTGGACGTGCGGTTATCATTACCGCAGCGTAATTTGCAAATGGTTGATCATCGTGTACAATAACCGCACGTGAACGGTTCCCACGGAACAGAATCGCAGCATTTGAAAACGCAGCAGGTGTGGAGGAAACAATGCCAAACAATTTGGGTGATCATTTGGCGGTCATCAAGGTCGTCGGCGTCGGCGGCGGCGGCACGAATGCCGTGAACCGCATGGTCGAAGCGGGCGTGCGCGGCGTCGAATTCATCGCCGTCAACACCGATCGCCAGGCGCTGCTCATGTCGGATGCCGACAAGACGATCCACATCGGCGAAGAGCTGACGCGCGGTTTGGGCGCCGGTGCGAACCCCGAGGTGGGGTGCCAGGCGGCCGAGGAAAGCCGTGCGGAGATCCGCGAAGCGCTCGCCGAGGCGGACATGGTGTTCGTTACGGCTGGCGAAGGCGGCGGCACGGGTACGGGCGCTGCGCCTATCATCGCTGAAATCGCACGCGAGGAAATCGGCGCGCTGACGGTAGGTATCGTCACCAAGCCGTTCTCGTTCGAGGGACGCACGCGTCGCAACCAGGCTGAGCAGGGCATCGACCTGCTGTCCCAGAAGGTCGACACCCTCATCGTGATCCCGAACGATCGCCTTCTCGAGATCGTCGACAAGAAGACCAGCATGCTCGATGCGTTCCGCATCGCTGACGATACGTTGCGCCAGGGCATCCAGGGCGTAACCGACCTGATCACCATTCCGGGCCTTATCAACCTGGACTTCGCGGACATCCGCACCGTCATGAAGGACGCGGGCACGGCCATGATGGGCATCGGCCTGTCTTCGGGCGAGAACCGCGCTCTCGACGCCGCTCAGCAGGCTACGAACTCGAATCTGCTCGAGGCATCCATCGCCGGCGCGTCGCGCGTTTTGTTCTCTATCGCGGGTGGTCCCGACCTTACGCTGACCGAGGTTGACGAGGCTGCTCGTACGGTCGAGGCGTGCGCGGACGAGAACGCCAACATCATCTACGGCCAGATCATCGACGAGACCATGCAGGACCAGGTGCGCATCACCGTTATCGCTACGGGTTTCAAGATGGGCTCTGCGCAGCAGTCCGCCATGGACTTCTCGCGTAAGGACCTGTTCGCATCGACGTCCGCTCCGGAGCCTGCTCCCCAGTCGGTCCCGATGTCGTCGTACTCCTCGCGCACGAACGCATCCGGTCGTTTCGCCGACGAGGACTACATTCCCGACTTCCTGAAGCGCCAGCATTAAGAGCGGCCGCCGAATGGTTGCGACCGAGCAGCTGCCCAGTCCGCTTTTGAACGCGCGCCGTTTCGGCGCGCGTTGTCTTCCTGCGCTTACCGACGACAGGCTGTATGAGAACATCGGCGTGCGCGTTGCTTTCACGGGCCGCGAGGGCGGCGTGAGCAAGGGCCCGTACGCATCGCTGAATCTAGGTTCCCACGTGGAGGACGATCTTTCTTCCGTGCAGGAGAACCGCAGCATCCTGCTTGAAGCTCTTGGCGCTTCGGATGCCCGGCTCGTCATGGCGAACCAGGTGCACGGCGATACGCTGGTATGCATCGAGGATGCATCCGCACCGCTTGTCGACGAGGCTTGCACGCAGGCCCAAAAGGGAGCCGATGCGCTGGTAGTCGGGGCTCGCGGCGTTGCGGCGCTGCTGTGCTTCGCCGATTGCGTGCCCGTCGTGATCGTGTCTCCTACGGGGCGTTTCGCCGTGGTGCATGCGGGGTGGCGCGGCGTGATGAACGGCGTGGCTGCGAAAGCTGCGGAAACGCTGGCGCAGCTTGATCGCCCTCGTTTGGGAGCAGGCGCTTCGAGCGAGTACAACGTGTACGTAGGCCCTCATATTCGCACATGCTGCTTTGAAACCGGCACGGACGTGCGCGATCGGTTCGCTGCTCGATTCGGAAGCGGCTGCATCGCGGACAACGGTCATGTCAGCCTGGTGAAGGCCCTTTCCGTCGGCTTGGAAGAGGTGGGCGTTTCCCCGCATCGCATCGTGGATGCGGGCGTATGCACCCAGTGCTCGCATGAGGAGTATTTCTCGTATCGCGCGTCAGGCGGCGTGTGCGGCCGGCACGGTGCGATCGCGTATAGGAAGGCAAGGTAGGCATGGGCTTCAAAGAACGCTACGAACGTACGCTGGCCGATCTTGCGGCAAGCTGCCGGGACGCCGGGCGCGACCCTCGCGAGGTTCGCTTGGTGGCTGTCTCCAAAACGGTGGGCGTGGCCGAAGTGGCTGCCGCGCTCAAGGCCGGGGCCTGCGATTTCGGCGAGAATCGGCCGGACATGCTTATGGAGAAGGCCGAAGCTTTCCCGAACGCTACCTGGCATTTCATAGGGAACATCCAGTCGCGCAGGATCGGCGACATCGTGGCGCATGCATCGCTTGTCCATTCGCTGCATCAAGAGCGGCATCTGGCTAAGTTCGACGCTGCCGCAGCCGAGGCGGGGAAGGTGCAGGACGTGCTCTTGGAGGTCAACGTGTCGGGCGAGGCCAGCAAAAGCGGCCTTGCGCCCAACGAGGTTGTCCCCATGCTCGCGCGGTGCGCGGATTTCCCGCATGTGCGCGTGCGGGGGCTCATGACGATGGCTCCGCAGGGAGATCTTGACGCGGCGCGCGCGTGCTTCGAGGATCTTGCGCGTTTGCGCGACGAGGTGCGCGGTACTCTCGATGCGCAGCGAGCAGCGGTTTTCGATGAACTTTCTATGGGTATGAGCGAGGATTGGCACGAGGCCGTTCTTGCAGGCGCTACCATAGTGCGCATCGGTCGAGCCCTGTTCGACGAGGAATTCGAAGCAACGCACGCGTGAGAGCGCGACGCGAACCGAAACAGTTTGCAGCGGCGGCGCGACCGTCGGAAATGAAACGAAGCAGGTGAACGGTATGGAGTTGCCAAAGATGAAGAAGTCCGGGGGCGGCGGGATGCTCGACGGGATCAAATCGAAGCTCGGCTTTGCCGATGCGAACCAAGAGTACGACGACGGTTATTACGACCGCGGCTACGATGATCGGAGCTTCCAAGACGACTTCGACGGCGATTACGCCGGGGACTACGGCGAGTACGGCCCCGATTATCGCGAGGATGCAAGCCTGGGCGGTGACGCGCCGGCATCCAAGTACGATCCGTACGCGCCGGTTACCACGCGTCCGGCGCGCTCGTCGAGTCGCGCGTCGGCGCGCAGCGCAGGGTTCACCCCGCCGAAGCTCGTCTCCATCGACGACGTGCGTGCGCACACCCAGGTTCCCGAAAGTCTCAACCGGGATCCGCTGCCGCAGCGCCGCGTGAGCTCGATTTCGTCGGCGGCTTCGTACCGCAGCGATCGCACGATGGTCGACGCGGCAACTTCCGCTCCGGCCAACACGCCGAACGCGCGCGCCGCAGCCGCTCAGAACCGCGAGCGCTCCGAAAGCTTGAACTCGCTGTTCACGTCTACGGCTCCCGATCCGGTCTTGGACGCCGCGCCCGCAGCCGCGGGCGCAAGGTCGAACGCCACCGTGGCGACGGCTGTCGCCAATCCCGGCGCTGGCGTAACCGCTCCCGCGCCTGTTGTCGCGGCTGCTCCTGCGCGCGCCATCACGTTGCTCAAGCCTGCCAGCTACGGTGAGGCGGAGCGCGTCGCGAAGGCCCTCAAGGAAGGCGACGCGGTGGTCATCGCTTTGCGTAACACGCCCGATCATCTGTCGAAGCGCATTCTCGATTTCGCGTTCGGCGTGTCGTGCGCGCTTGACGCAAGCGTCGACTGCATTGCCGACAAGGTGTTCGTCATCACGCGCGGTGCCGCTCTCAGCGAAGCCGAGAAGGCCGCGTTGCGCAATCAGGGCGTGCTGTAATGGCGCGCGCGAGCGTTTCCCGCATCGCCGTCATCGGCGGCGGAAAGATGGGCGAGGCCATCATGGGCGGCTGGATAGCCGGTTCCTCTGCGCCCGCCGATGCGTTCGACGCATCCGTTTTCGTGGTTGCCGATCCCGGCCAAGAGCGCCGCGACTATTTGTCCGAGCGCTATCGCGTTGCCTGCGTGGCGGATGCGAGCGCGGTGGAGGGTGACGTCGATCTTGTGCTTTTAGCCGTTAAGCCGCAGGTTATGATGGATGTGCTGGAGGGAATTGCCAGCCAGCCTTCGTTTGCGGGCGGGGTCGAGGGCCCTTTGTTCGTGTCCATTGCCGCAGGGCTTTCGACCGAGCGCTTGGAAGCCGCCCTGCCGGCGGGCGCGCGACTGGTGCGCGTCATGCCGAACACGCCGCTTTTGGTGGGTGCCGGCGCGACCACGGTTGCCGCGGGCTCGCAGGCGTCTTCGGCCGATGTGGAGCTGGTGCACGGTCTGTTCGCCTGCTTGGGCGAAGCGTACGTCGTCGACGAGGAAGCCATGGACGCCGCAGGTGCCGTGAGCGGCTCCGGTCCGGCGTACGTGGCCGCTATGATAGAAGCGCTGCGCGACGCTGGCGCGAGGCAGGGGCTCGATCCTCAGCTTGCCGAAGCGCTTGCGCTGCAAACCGTGTACGGAACGGCTTCGCTCATGAAGGAGACGGGGCAGGACCCCGCCACCACGCGCGTTGCCGTGTGCAGTCCCGGAGGCACCACGTTGGCGGCGCTCGCCGCTATGGACGAGGCCGGGTTCTCGCACGTGTTCGATGCCGGCGTTGACGCCGCCGTCCGCCGATCGAAGGAGCTTTCTGCATGTTGAGTTTGAAGTACCTGATCATTTCCATCGCCGACGTTTACAGCATGGTGCTGTTCGTGTACGTGATGATGTCCTGGCTTCCTACCGATCGCGGTATCCTGGCCGACATCAACAACGTGCTCGCAAAGCTGTGCGATCCGTACCTCAACCTGTTCAGGAAGCTGATTCCCCCGCTTGGAGGTATAGTGGACGTTACTCCCATCATTGCCCTGCTTGTATTACAATTAGGAGTACGTTTACTGATTGGCTTGTTCTAACGCGTACAATCGTGCCTGCTTGCAGTGTGCGTACTGGATGAAGGGAATAACAGATGGCTATCACCTCGGCTGAGATCCACAACCAGAGCTTCTCGATCGACCGCAAGGGATACGACGTCGATGAAGTGGACGTGTTCCTCGAGCACGTTGCCGACGAGATCGATGGCATGAACGCCCAGATCATTCAGCTTGAAAACCAGCTGGATGACCGCAAGTTCGACGGGTTCGACACGCCGGCTCGCACGGTTGAGATGCCGGTCGTCGACGACAGCCTGCTTGCCGAAAAGGACGAGCGCATCGCCGACCTGGAGCGCCAGCTTGAGGCGAAGAAGGCTGATGACAACGCCATCGCTCAGGCGCTCATCATCGCGCAGCGCTCTGCCGACGAGATTATCGCCAACGCGAACGCCCAGTCTGCGGCCACCATCAAGGATGCCGAAGAAGAGGCGCAGCGCATCATCGACAAAGCCGAGAACGAGAAGCAGAAGGTTCTCGACGCCATCAAGAAGCTCGAGGACGATCGCGAGGATTCTCGCGAGGAGTACCAGGAGCTGCTTACGGACTTCATCAGCGACGCAACGCGCAAGCTGGCCGAAATCGGCGGCTCGCTGCCTACCGGCGGCATCGCGCTGCCCGCAAGCGCTCATGCGCGCGTGTCCGCACCTGCCGAAGCGGCGTCTACGGGTCGCGTGACGTCTCCGGCGCAGGCTCCCATCAACCGCGACGGTGCGGGCGCCTACACCGCTCCTCAGCCGACGACGGGCGCGGTGGTTGCTCCGGCAACTCCCAGGCCGTCGGGCGCAGAGAAGGACCTTTCGGGCTTCGGCGACGCCGACGACGCTTTCGAGTTCGAAGATCTGGACTAGTTCTTGCCGGCCTCGAGCCGGTGAACCTGCTTGACGTTGCGAAGCCCCCGCGCTCCGTTTCGTTGCCGCAGACCCCCGTTCGTGCGTACGTGCATGGGCAGGGATTGCGCGACGGATTCGGATGCGCGGGGGCTTTTGCCGTTCCTTGGTGCCGTTTACGTTGGTTTTCAGTCTATTCCCAGGGATTTTCCCGGTATTTGTTGCCATCTTTTGAAAACCGTTGACGATGACGCTACGTCATCGCCTATGCTCGGACACGTGAACGCGCGGGGGCGTGTTTGCCAGGACGAGTACGTGGCAGCCTAGCGAGCTGCCGCAAAGGAGCATCCATGACCGATCCGAACTACCTGACTGTAGGAGAGCTGGCGCGGCGCGTCGGGGTGACGGTGCGCACTATCCAGTACTACGATCAGCAAGGCTTGCTGTCGCCTTCTGCGAAGGGGCCTCAAAACCAGCGCCTGTACACCGACGCCAACGTGAAAGACCTGTATCGTATTCTGACCTTGAAGTACCTGGGCTTGTCGCTCACTCAGATCAAATCCGACGCAGCTCTTTACCAGCAGGCCGCCGCGGTGCAGGATCTTGCGGATGCGCAGATGGATGCTATCGAAGAGCAGTTCCTTTCCCTGTTCAAGCGCATGACCACGCTTCGTGCGCTGCATGATGAAGCGCAGAGCGCGCAAGACGTCGACTGGGCGCGCATGGCCGAGGCGGTCGAGCGCTGTCAGGACGAAAGCCGCTTTTTCTGGAGGCTCACCTGCATCCGCGACGACGCGCCGCCGCAGGAAGCCGAGGAGCGGATCGCTCGCGGCGAGTCCGTGTCGAAGTGGCACGAATTGATTGCCGACACCATTCGCCAGATGCCCGCGCGCGAGTCCTTGACCAGCCCGCGGAACCAGGATCTTGCGCGGCGGTACCTGGAGCTCGAGGATTCGCAGGACGCCGCCCATGCGGAAGCGAACTTCATCCTTATGGAGAACATGGCCCCGCATGCTCATGGAGACGGCTCGTTCGACGAGTTGCGCCAGGCCGTGTTCGACCACCTTGAGGCTGTGGTGGCCGCGTATCAAAACTATTCCGGGCCGGTCGAGTAGCCGTGCCGAGCGCGACGTTCAGGAGCGGAGACGTCTCTCCTCCATCTCCGACCCGTTCCTGAACGTCGCGGATTTTACCCGTGTTCCAAGCTGAAGGACGGCGTGCGCCGCCCCTGGCTTTGCATACCCTGGACTTGAAAGGAACCGCCCATGATCGTGTCGTGGATGACGACGAACAAGTGCAATCTCAAGTGCGTGCACTGTTACCAGGATGCCGAGGAGGCAACCGATCGGGAGCTTTCGACCGAGGAAGCCTTCGCCATGATCGAGCAGATCGCACGCGCCGGATTCAAGATCATGATCTTCTCGGGCGGCGAGCCGCTCATGCGCCCGGATATCTATCAGCTGGTGTCGCATGCGGCTTCGCTTGGCTTGCGGCCCGTGTTCGGCTCGAACGGCACGCTTATCACGCCCGAAGTGGCCCAGCGCCTCAAAGACGCGGGCGCTTGCGCCATGGGGATCAGCGTGGACAGTTTGGACGCTGCCAAACATGACAAGTTTCGCGGGCTGGAGCATGCCTACGATCTGACGATGGGCGGCATCGAGGCATGCAAGAGCGTAGGGTTGCCGTTTCAGCTGCACACGACCGTGGTCGACTGGAACCGTGACGAGGTGTGCGACATCACCGATTTCGCCGTGCAGGCAGGCGCCATCGCCCATTACGTGTTCTTCCTCATCCCCGTCGGGCGCGGGAAGTTCATTCAGGAGACCAGCTTGCACGTGCTTGAGAACGAGCGCCTGCTCAAAGACATCATGACGAAAGCCGCCGAAGTTCCCATCGACGTGAAGCCTACGTGCGCGCCGCAGTTCACGCGCGTGGCGAAGCAGCTTGGAGTGGACACGCGCTTCGAGCGCGGATGCCTGGCGGGGCTGACCTACTGCGTGATCGGCAGCGAGGGCATCGTGCGACCCTGCGCGTACATGACCGAGGAAGCCGGCGATGTGCGGCAGACGCCCTTCGACGAGATCTGGAGGACGAGCCCCGTGTTCGAGCAGCTGCGGACCCAGGCATATTCCGGCGCATGCGGCACCTGCGACTACGCGCAGGGCTGCGGCGGATGCCGGGCGCGTGCGGCGTACTATCACGACGGGGACATTCTGGCGCAAGACGACTATTGCGCGCACGGGCTTCAGCTGGATGATCCAATGTGCCAGCCGGCGTAGAGCTTGTTGGTTTTGTATAAGTATTTGACCAGGTCATTCGATGAAAGGACTGTTCTATGATCCAAGGCACATTTTCTCAGCGCGCGATGGCGTGCGCAGCTGCGGCGGTTTTGGCTGCATCGATGCTGCTTGCCGGATGCGCAAGCTCGGCTCCCGCCGAATCCGGCGAAACCGCTCCGGAA
>NZ_DBFOSR010000011.1:0-4558 GCF_048427265.1 Paraeggerthella sp. | reverse complement strand
TCCGCATGGGCGCGGTAACGGGTAAAATAGATGCTTTGCAAAGTATCGCTGGTATGGTCGGAGGTCGTCCCGCATGGTCGAACGCGCAACAGAGGAAACAACGGAGAAGTCCGAAGGGGCGGCGTTCGCGCACGGGTCGCTGGGGCTGCTCGCGCCAAGCTGGTGGGAGCCGGAAGAGGGGGAGCCCGCCCCCGAGCCGTGGCTCACGCCCGACGAAGCGCTCGACCGCTTCCTCGATTGGGTGGCGTCGCGCGGCATCGACCTGTGGCCCCATCAGGAAGAAGCGCTCATGGCGCTCATGATGGGCGACCACGTCATCCTGGGCACGCCCACGGGTTCCGGCAAGTCGATGGTCGCGCTGGGCCTGCATTTCATGGCGCTTGCCACAGGTCGGCGCGCGTACTACACAGCCCCCATCAAAGCCCTGGTCAGCGAGAAGTTCTTCGATCTGGTGGACGTGCTGGGGCGCGATAACGTGGGCATGATCACGGGCGACACGCACATCAACGCGCAGGCGCCGGTCGTGTGCTGCACGGCCGAGATCCTGGCGAACGAAGCGCTGCGCGAGGGCGAGCGCGCCGACGTGGGCTGCGTCGCCATGGACGAGTTCCATTTCTACGGCGACGCCGACCGCGGATGGGCGTGGCAGGTTCCCCTGCTCACGCTGCCGAAAACGCAGTTCTTGCTGATGAGCGCAACGTTGGGCGACGTCTCGAACATCGCGAGCTCGCTCAAAGAGCGCACGGGCGTCGACGTCGACGTGGTGGCCGACGCCCCGCGCCCCGTTCCGCTGTCCTACGAATACGTGGAGATGCCGCTCGAAGGCAGCGTGGAACTGGCGCTGCGCAACGGCGAGGCTCCGCTCTACATCGTGCATTTCTCGCAGGATGCCGCGCTTGCCACGGCGCAATCGCTTTCGAGCTTCGGCGTGGCGTCGAAGGAGCAGCGCGAGGACATCAAGCGCGCCATGGCCGGCACGTGCTTCACCACGGCGTTCGGCAAAACGCTCAAGCGCCTGCTTTCAAGCGGCGTCGGCGTGCACCACGCCGGCATGCTGCCCCGGTATCGCTTGCTGGTGGAAAAGCTTGCTCAGCAGGGGCTTCTTCCCGTCATCTGCGGCACGGACACGCTGGGCGTGGGCATCAACGTGCCCATTCACACCGTGCTTTTGACGGCGCTCACGAAGTTCGACGGCTACAAGATGCGCCGTCTGCGCGCCCGCGAGTTCCATCAGATCGCGGGCCGCGCGGGCCGCAGCGGCTTCGACACCGAAGGCGTGGTGCTGGCTGAAGCTCCCGAGCACGACATCGAGAACGTGAAGCTGGTGCAGAAGGCCGGCGGCGACCCGAAGAAGCTGCGTAAGATCAAGAAGAAGCAGCCGCCTGAGGGATTCGTCACCTGGAACAAGCAGACGTTCGAGCGTCTGATTGAGGCAACGCCCGAAACGCTGAAGCCGCGCATGAAGATCACGCATTCGATGGTGCTGTCGGAAGTGGTGCAGGGTGGCGACGCGTACGCGCGCGTCCGTAAGCTCATCGCCGACTCCGCCCAGACCGACGAGGAGAAGGCCGCCCTCGTCGTGCGCGCGGACGACATATTCGCCACGCTCGTGAACGCCGACGTGGTGGAGCGCGTGCAGGCCGAAGATGGAAGCACGGAATACGTCACCACCGTCGACCTCCCCGAGGATTTTGCGCTTGACCAGCCACTTTCGCCGTTTTTGCTGGCTGCGCTGGAGCTGCTGGACCCGGAAAGCGACACGTACGCACACGACGTCATCTCCATGGCCGAGGCCACGCTGGAAAACCCGCGTCAGGTGCTGCGCGCGCAGGAACGGCAGGCGAAGGATCGGGCCATGGCCGACATGAAGGCCGACGGGGTGGACTACGAGGAACGCTTGGAGCGCATCGCCGAGATCACGTATCCCAAGCCGCTCGAGGATCTGCTGGGTGCGGCGTTCGAGCGCTATTGTCAGGAGGTGCCGTGGGCGCGCGATTTCCAGCTGGAGCCGAAGTCGGTCCTGCGCGACATGCTGGAAACCGCCAGCGACTTCAAGGGCTACGTGCAGCGCTACGGCATCGCCCGGTCGGAGGGGCTGCTGCTGCGCTACCTGGCCGACGCGTACCGGGTGATCGCGCGCACGGTGCCGGTGGACAAGCGTAACGATCGGCTGGAGGACGTCATCGCATGGCTGGGCTTCGTGGTGAGGTCGGTGGACTCCAGCTTGATGGACGAATGGGAGAACGCGGGGTCGGCCTTGGACGCGACTGCGCCGGTGGACGCCGACGAGGTGGTGACGGATCGGCGCGGCGTGACGGTGCTCGTTCGCAACGCGCTGTTTTTGCGCGTGCGGCTGGCTGCGCAGGAGCGCGCGGCGGAGCTGGGCCGCTTGGACCAGGATTGGGGCTGCGGGGAGCCGCGTTGGCAGCGCGCCTTGGATTCGTACTACGAAGCGCACGACGAGGTGCGCATCGACGGCGATGCGCGGTCGATGGCCTATCTGGAGATCGACGAGTCCGACGAGAAATCGGCCCGCGTGTGGCACGTGCACCAGATTTTCAGCGACCCTGACGACGATCACGATTTCGGCATTGCCGCCGATGTCGATTTGGACGCCACGCAGGAAGAGGGCGAGGTCGTGTTCAAGAACTTCCGCGTGGGCTTCTTCGAAGAACTGGGAATCGAATAGCCGATGGGTTTGGCCGGGGCGGGCAACCCGTCCCGCGGCCTTGCTCCCGGCGCCGCTTCGCTGGAGCAAACGTGCGGCGGCGCTCGGCGCGGCATGAGTCGACGCGCTTGTGGCATAATCGTGTCGAAGCAAAAAGAAGGGATCCTCATGTCGCGTCAAACCGCTGCGTCCACAACGCGTCGCACGTTGCATTATTTCTGGTTGGTCACTCGCAAGCACTTCGGGCTGTTCACGGCCCTTATGGCGTCGACGTTTCTGTTCGTGGCGCTGCTTTCGTACGGCAACCCGTACGTGATGAGCCTGGTGGTGGACCGTGTGAGCGCGGGGTCGGTGTCGCCGGACGAGGTGTTCGCGGTGTTCGGGCCGTACATTCTGGCGCTCATCGGAATCAACGTAGCGGGTCAGGTTGCCAGCAAGGTGCAGGACTACACCATGTACCGTCTGCAAATCGCAGCCTCGTACGATTTGGCCACCATGTCGTTCGACGCGCTGTGCAACCAGTCCATGTCGTTTCATTCGAACCGTTTCGGCGGTACGCTGGTCAGCCAAACCACCAAGTTCATGAGCGCTTACCAACTGCTGCTGGAAACCATCACGTTTCCGTTTCTGCCGGTGATCTGCTCGGTGGTGTTCACGTGCGCCATCCTTGCTCCTCGCGTTCCGGTGTACGTGGCCATCCTCATGCTGCTGCTGGCGGTGTACGCGGGGGTTTCGTACTACATGTACAAGCGCATCCTGGCTCTGAACGAGAAGGCGGCGGGCGCGCAGAACCAGCTTTCGGGCGAGTTGTCGGATTCGGTGGCGAACATTCTTGCCGTGAAGACCTACGGTCGCGAGGATTACGAGCGCGGCTTGTTCGACCAGGCGAACCGCGAGGTGGTGGCGCGCGATTCCAAGCGCATGTGGGCATCGCTTACGCGCGGCATCGTGACGGCGTGCATCACCGTTGCCATCATGAGCGTGGTGGCGGTGTTCATCGCGGGCGGCAACGCCTGGTACGGCATCACGCCGGGCACGCTGGTGGTCATGTTCACCTACACCTACACGGTGACGAACCAGTTCAACTTCATCAACAACGGGTTGCAGCGCTTCAACCGCGCGTTCGGCGACGCCAGCGGTATGACGATCATCCTCGATGAGCCGCGTCTGGTAGCCGACGCGCCCGACGCCGCTCCGCTTGAGGTGCGCGAAGGGGCCATCGATTTCGAGGGAATTGGATTCTGGTATACCGACGGAGACGTGCGCACGACGGTGTTCGACGGGCTTGATTTGCACATACCCGCAGGCCAGAGGGTTGGCTTGGTGGGTGCGAGCGGTGCGGGCAAAACCACGCTCACGAAGCTGTTGCTGCGGCTTTCCGACATTCAGGAGGGCCGCATCCTGGTGGACGGCCAGGACATCGCCGACGCCGCGCAGCAGTCGCTTCGCCGCCAGATCGCCTATGTGCCGCAGGAGGCGTTGCTGTTCCATCGCAGCATTGCGGAGAACATCGCGTACGGACGGCCCGACGCGTCCATGGACGAGATCCGCGAAGCGGCGCGCCGTGCGAACGCGCTCGAGTTCATCGAGCGCTTGCCGCAGGGTTTCGATACCGTTACGGGCGAGCGCGGCGTCAAGCTGTCGGGCGGCCAGCGCCAGCGCATCGCCATAGCGCGTGCGCTTCTGGCTGATTGCCCGGTGCTCGTGCTGGACGAGGCTACCAGCGCGCTCGATTCCGAAAGCGAGCACCTGGTGCAGGACGCGCTGGCCACCCTCATGCACGGGCGTACGGCCATCGTGGTGGCGCATCGCTTGTCCACGGTGGCCAGCTTGGACCGCATCGTGGTGCTTGACGGAGGCCGCGTGGTCGAGGACGGCCCGCATGCGCAG
>NZ_DBFOSR010000010.1:0-19534 GCF_048427265.1 Paraeggerthella sp. | reverse complement strand
CGACAACCTGCATCGCAGGCTGAAGAAAATCATCGGACAGGTGCAGGCCATCGACCGCATGGTGGACCAAGACGTGCCTTGCGAAGACGTGCTTTCACAGATCAACGCCGCAAAATCGGCGCTTCACAAGTGCGGGCAGGTAGTTCTTGAGGGGCACATCCAGCATTGCGTACGCGACGGCATCGAGCACGGCGACGCCGACAAGACCATAGAAAGCTTCACGAAAGCGGTGGAGCGCTTTTCAAACATGAAGTGACGGCGCGCAAGAGCCACCGCACCTCAACGCCGAACGCTGCGATCACAACCTGCTCGCAGCGTTCGGCGTTTTACGCGCGCGAAAAACCGCGCGAGTCGCTTCGACGCCCCGCCCCGTTGCTTCCGACCGCCGCGCTTCGCCTTGCCGCGCGGCTGAAGCCGGGGCTCGGCTGCACGACAGAGTTGCCGACCCGAGAGCGGCCGCACGACAGAGTCGCCGATCCGGGTTCAGCGGCCGCACGACAGGGTCGCCGACCAGGGTTCGGCCGCCGCATACCTCGCAGCGGGGACCTTGCGCGCGAAAAACCGCCTTCGCTGGCAGGTTTTTGCGTTTAGGGGTCGTCGCATCCGTCCGGGTAGGCGCCTATGAACGCGCACCGTAGAAGCCCAAAGCTATGACCAGGCAAAACGGAAAGCACGCTGTGCTTCAGCGAAGGGAAGGCTCGACCCGACGACCTCAAACCGTCAAAACCTGCCAGCGAAGGCGGTTTTTCGCGCGCAAGGTCCCCGCTGCGAGGTATGCGGCGGCCGAACCCGGGTCGACGACCCTGTCGTGCAGCCGCTCTCGGGTCGGCGACCTTGCCGTGCGGCCGCTCTCGGGTCGGCGACCCTGTCGTGCAGCCGAGCCCCGGCTTCAACTGCGCGGCAAGGCGAAGCGCGGCGGTCGGAAGCAACAGGGCGGGGCGTCGAAGCGACTCGCGCGGTTTTTCGCGCGCGTAAAACGCCGAACGCTGCGAACAGGTTGTGATCGCAGCGTTCGGCGTTGAGGTGCGGTGGCTCTTGCGCGCCGTCACTTCATGTTCGAAAAGCGCTCCACCGCTTTCGTGAAGCTCTCTATGGTCTTGTCGGCGTCGCCGTGCTCGATGCCGTCGCGTACGCAATGCTGGATGTGCCCCTCAAGAACCACCTGCCCGCACTTGTGAAGCGCCGATTTTGCGGCGTTGATCTGCGAAAGCACGTCTTCGCAAGGCACGTCTTGGTCCACCATGCGGTCGATGGCCTGCACCTGCCCGATGATTTTCTTCAGCCTGCGATGCAGGTTGTCGGCGTCCATGCACTGCTTCATGACGTTCCTTTCGACGGCGCCGCATGTCCCGTCGTTTGCGGCGCATGCTCGTATTGTACTGGAAAAGCGCAGCCGGCGCGTTCGGGCGCGACGCGGTAGCGCTTCTCGAACCGCAGGAAGAACGCCACCAGCAAACCGGCCGCCATAAGCGAGAACGGCACTCCCGCAAGGCTCGGCCACGCGTATCCGGCTCCTGCGTTGAGCACGGCCTGCCCGATCATCGCCCCGAACGCGTTGCCCAGGTTGTACGCCACCTGCACGCACGCCGACCCGATCATCTCGCCGCCGCCGCGCCCGACGTTCACCATGAGCAGCTGTTGGGGGCTGGATACGAAGAACATGCCGAACGCGCACGCGAACATGAGCGCGGCGGACGATGCCTGTGTTCCCGAGAACAGGAAGATAAGCGCGAGCGTCGCGCACCCCACGGTCTGCCCGATTGCCGACGTCTTTCCCGGCGTGGTTCGGTCCGATACGCGCCCGCCCGCCAGCGACCCGATCACCATGCCCAGCCCCGCCAGCACCAAAAGCGCGGGAACCTGGGATGCGGAAAACCCTCCTACGTCGGTCAGCCAGGGCGAGACGTAGCTCCACCAGCAGAACACGCCCGTGTTTCCCAGCAGCACCGCGCCGATGACCAGCCAGGGGCCGGGTTTTTTCAGGAAGCGGAACTGGCCGGCAAGGCCCGCGTCGGGAATGGGATCGATGCGCGGGACGAAGCGCAGCACGAGCAGCAGCGACCCGACGGCCCAAACCGCGACGAAAAGAAACGCCGCGCGCCATGACAGCATGCCCGCCAAAAGCGTGCCGCCGGGCACGCCGAGCATGTTCGCCATCGTCTGGCCGAGCACCATGATGGAGACGGCCTGGCCTTCGTGCCCCGGGTCGGCCAGCTTTTTGGCCGCGATGGTGGCGGTGCCGAAGAACGCGCCGTGGGGAAGTCCCGAAACGAAACGGGCCGCCGTGAGTGCTTCTGCATTGGGAGCTGCCGCGGCGGCGGCGTTGCCGACGATCATCAGCGCCACGAACAGGAGCAAGAGCCTTTTCGGAGGCACGCGCCTTCCGAACACCAGAAACAGCGTTCCTGCGCATACGCCCAGGGCGTACGAGGATATGAAGGTTCCGGCGTCCGGGACGCTGACGCCCAGGCCGGCCGCGGCGATGGGAAGGATGCCCATCATGACGAACTCGGAAAATCCCAAGGCGAACGATCCGGTGGCAAGGGCTATGAGGCTTCGTTTCATGGGTCGGTGCGGTCCTTTCGAGATCGAGCCGACCCAGTATGCCACCGCTGCTGCGGGCAGCGCGGCGATTTTACCAGGATTGAACGCGGGTTCACAAAATGTGCGGACGTCGGGCGGGCGGCAGCCTAGCCCGCGCACGCGGCAGCCGCAACCGCGCACGCGGGCTAGGGCTGCAACCGCCTCAGCCGCCCGCCCGACGACTCAAATCCCTATTCGCCCAGCACGTTGCCCACGCGCACGCATTCGGCGCTGGCTTCGTCGTCGGGGTAGTCCTTGGCGATGACGGAGTCCGCCACGATCAAGCCGGCTTCCTCGGCGCGATGCTCCCAAAGCTCCATCCATTCGCCGTCGTTCCAATCGTACGAGCCGAACAGCACCACCGTGCGACCGGCCAGCTTAGGCTCCACTTCCTCGTACATGGGAAGAAACTCGCCGTCCTCCAGCTCCTCGTCGCCCATAGCGGGGCATCCCAGGGCGAAGGCGTCGTAATCGGCCACGTGGGATGCGTGGAAGTCGGACGCTTGGAAGATGTCCGCCGTGCTTCCCTTCGCGCGCACGCCCTGCGCTATAAGGTCGGCCATGGCCTCGGTGTTTCCCGTTCCGCTCCAGAAAACGATTGCGATCTTGCTCATGTCATGCTCCTATCGGGTTGGTGTTCCTTCGCTGGTCGAGCGACGCGGACGCGTTGCCGAAACAAGCTGCGCGCCCGTGTCGCCCGACGCCTGCGTCGGGGTTCGGCACGTGGTTCTAGCCGGCGGCGCGAAACGCCTCTGCGGCGGGGAAGTCCTCGTCAAGCGAGGCGAGGCATTCCAGGGGAACCCCCTCGTCGAACAAGCACTCGTACACGGTGGTGCAGTTTTTGTAGCAGCAGAAGCATGCTTGGGCGTCGCGTTCCTGCGCGTATACCTTCCAGCAGCCGCTGCACAGGAAGTTCTCGCCGCGGTTCTCGATGAATCCCACCACGTCTTCGTAGGGGTAGCCCAAAAAGAACCCGATCTCGTGGGGAAACGAGCAGCAGCCGGTCAGCTGGCTTTTCACGTCCGTTCCGCAGATGCGGCGGTGCAGGCGCTCTATGCATGTGGAAAGGCAGGAGGGGTCGTAGCCTTCCTTGCGCAGGTATGCCGCTACGTTTTCCTGCTGGATGCTCAGCTTGAGAAGATGGGGCCGGTACACGTATACAAGGGGGCCGGCCGGTCGTCGCGCCAGCACCTCGATGCGCACGCCGCACGGTGCCAGCTTGACGCGCGCGGTGCGAAGCGCCTTCGAGAAGCTGTCCTGGTACTCGTGCGGGTCCACCGGGTTCGGTCCGTTTCCGCGAATTCCCGGCACCGATTCGTCGCGGCAGGTGAACAGGTTGGCCGGCTTGAGCGCTGCCAGCACGGGGGTGCAATGGTGGATGAGCTTTCGCTCGAAGTCCAACCGGTAGTGCATGTCGTCCATAATATCCGTTCTACTCGGAAAAGTTAGGTTAGGGTAACTTATAACGAACGAAGCGGTACGCGTCAAGGGATGCGTGCGAAAAAAGCTGCAAGATGCACTCGATTGCGCTGCGGCGGAGGGGGCCGTGCGCCGGCGACGCGGCGCGAAGGGGGCTTTTCGGCGTCGGCATCGTTTCGCATGCCCGTTCGCGGCAGGGAAGGAACCGGTCGCAGGCGGGTATCGGGGATGCCGGTTGACCTTGTAATTGTTGCAACCCCCAGGATGGACCCACGCCCGAAAGCGATGAACGCCCGTTTCGGTTTTCATCCGCTTCGTTTCGGTTACGAACCTGTCCAAGCAAGAGCAGCGAAGAAGAAGGAGGCAGAACCATGAAGGCAACCAATAAGAAGACAGCAGCGAAGAATGCTTCGGTCCGCTCGGCGGCGTCGGCATCGTATCCTGGCGCAGACGAGCTTGTGGCTCGGATCGGCCAGCTCCATGGGCAAGAGCTCCGCTGCGCCGTGCGAGGGCTTGACGAAGCCGAGCTTCTGGCGTTCGCGGCATCCGATCGGGTCAGCCGCGCCGCGCGCATCGCCGCCACGGCCGCGCTCGACGACGTCGACCTTTTGATCTCGCTTGCATGCGCCGACGTGGCGACGTTCGTCCGGCGCGACGCCTTGCGCCGCATCGAGGAAGTGCTCGACGGGGGTCCTGTCGCAGCTAAGAAGATCGAGCGCCTGCTGCCGTGCCTTGGCGATCCCGACCTGATCGCGTTCGCCGTGGCCCTGATGGACGAGAGCGGCTTCGACTGGTGCGCGCGCTGCGATCGCGGCGTTGGGCACGTGCTGTGCGCAGCCATGAGCGGATGCCGCTCCATCAACGAGTCCGTTCTGCTGGAAGACGCGTTCGCCCAGCTGGCGCACTGCCGACCCGACCTGCGCGCCGACCTGCAGGCATGCACCCCGGAAAGCTTCATTCCCCGCACCGTGTACACCCCCATGATCGCGAGCGGACCGCTGCTCGTCGACAACGTGGCGTAATCGACGAAAGAAAAGATAGGAGCCCGCTATGAGAAAGACGAACACGCGCAACGCCTTCATCAGGCAGATGCTCGAAAACGAGCGCCTTATCGAGGCATCCCCCGAGTTCAGCTACAAGGCCCTTGTCAAGAGCCGCCAGGATTACGACGAGCTGTACCGCCGATCCATCGAAGAGCCGGAGGCGTTCTGGGGCCAGATGGCGTCCGAGAACCTTGATTGGTACCGCGGTTGGGACGCGGTGGAGGAGTACGACTTCAGCTCGGACGAGCCTTTCGTCCGCTACTTCCGCGGCGGACAGATCAACGTGTCGTACAACTGCCTGGACCGCCACCTGGACGGCCCGCGCCGCAACAAGGCTGCGCTCATCTGGCAGGGGGAACCTTCGGAGGAGGTGGACGTCTACACTTACCAGCGCCTCCACCGCGAGGTTTGCAAGGCGGCCAACATGCTGTCCAGTTTGGGCGTGAAGCGCGGCGACCGCGTGGTGCTGTACCTGCCCATGGTGCCGCAGCTGGTCATCTCCATGCTGGCGTGCGCGCGCATCGGCGCCGTGCACTGCGTGGTGTTCAGCGGGCTTTCCGCCGAAGCGCTCAAAGACCGCATCGAAGACTCGGGCGCTACCGTGGTGATCACCGCGAACTACGGGTACCGTTCCGGCAAGATCCTGCACCTCAAGGACATCTGCGACAAGGCTGTGGAAGCATGCCCGCAGGTCAAGCACTGCGTGGTGGTGCGGCGCATCGAGAAGCGCACGGAAATGGCGGCCGATCGCGACGTGTGGTGGGACGACATCATGGCCGGCGAGGCTCCGTCGTTCGAGCCCGAGCGCATGGAGTCGAACGATCCGCTGTTCATCCTGTACACAAGCGGCAGCACGGCGAAGCCCAAGGGCATCGTCCACGGCAGCGGCGGGTACCTTCTGTACGCGACGCTCACCACGAAGTACTCGTTCGACCTGAAGGAGAACGACATCTTCTGGTGCACTGCCGACGCGGGCTGGATCACGGGCCATTCCTACCTGGTGTACGGGCCTTTGGCCAACGGCGCCACGGCGCTCATGTTCGAGGGCGTTCCCAACTATCCCAAGCCCGACCGGTACTGGGAAGTGGTCGAGAAGTTCGGCGTGAACGTCCTGTACACGGCCCCGACCGCCATTCGCTCCATGATGAAGGACGGCGAGCGCTGGGTGAACGAGCACGATATCAGCAGCTTGCGCTTGCTGGGGTCGGTGGGCGAGCCTATCACGTCGAAAGCGTGGCTGTGGTACTACTCGGCCATCGGCCAGGGCCGATGCCCCATCGCCGACACCTGGTGGCAGACCGAGACCGGCGGCGTCATGATCACCACGCTGCCCGGCGCCGTGGACATGAAGCCCGGATCCGCTGCGCTGCCGTTCTTCGGCATCGTGCCCAAGGTGGTGGGCGCCGACGGCGAGGAAACCGCGGCGGGAGAGTCGGGAAGCCTTATGATCGCGCGCCCGTGGCCTGGCATGATGCTGGGAGTGCACGGGAATCGCGACACGTTCAAGAACGTGTACTTCCCGGTGCCGGGCGCGTACTTGACCGGCGACGGAGCCTATCGCGACGAGGACGGGTACTTCTGGATCACGGGCCGCATCGACGACGTCATCAACGTGTCGGGCCATCGCATCGGCTCGGCCGAGATCGAAAGCGCGCTCGTGTCCTGCCTGCAGGTTGCCGAAGCCGCGGTGGTGGGCTATCCCCATCCGGTCAAGGGCGAGGGCATCTACGCGTACGTGACGGTCAAGGAGGGCGCGGTCATCAACGACGACTTGCGCGACGAACTGCGCAATCAGGTGCGCGAGGTCATCGGGCCTATCGCCACGCCCGACGTGATCCACTTCGCGAAGGCGCTGCCCAAGACCCGAAGCGGCAAGATCATGCGTCGTATCCTGCGCAAGATCGCCGCCAAGGAAACCGACAACCTGGGCGAGATATCGACGCTTTCCGAACCGTCCGTCGTGGCGCAGCTCATCAAGGAAACCGGCCGCATGAGCGCCTAACCGGTCGATGGAATGGAAGAAGGGCCGCATCGAGGAAAGATGCGGCCCTTCTTTTGCGTTGCACCCGAATTTCAAGCTGCCCTTTGGTTCAAGGCTGCCGTGCGGGCGGGAGCCTCGCCGACCGGGGGCGCCGTTCGTTTCGCCCGCACGGCGCGCATGCGCGCCGTTACTCTTCTATCAAGGTGGATATGTGCAGAAGGTAGTCCTCGGGGGAATCCGAGGTCAGATACGAGTTCACGTCCATCTCGAAAATGGGCCCCGCCTGGGTGAACCCCTCTTCTTCGATGTAGGTCAGCAGGTCGGCGTAGGATTGCGCGACCGTACGAGGGCCTCCCTGATGAAGGATGACCGCATACGTCCCCTTGGGCTTGCGCAAGATGCGCCCGTCGAGCTTCTCGGGGTTTTTCGGCGGATCGATCCAGGTGATCAGCTTGGTGTAGCGAAACGCTTCAGCGTGCTCGGCGTCCGGGACGTCCACGATCCTTCCCAGGGGAAACGTGGCAACGCTCGCGGCGGTCCTGCAGAACCGCGCGTGCTCGCTGATGGCCTGGGCGTAGGTGTGCTCCGTGTGCGAGCACGCGATGTCGGTGGTGATGAAGCAGAGCTCGTCCCAGTTGGCAAGCGAGGGCTTGCTTTTGGGGAAGCGAAGCGCGCGCTGGGTGATGTAGCGCATCTTCTCCATCATGCCGATGCGCGCGTTCAGCACGTCGCGCTGGCGCTGCAGGCAATCGATGCGTTCTTGAATGCTTCCCAAGAACAGCTCGGTGGTGCGATGGTCCAGGTAATCGCGGATCTCCTTCGTCGACATGCCGGCGTCCATGAAGAAGCGGATGGCGTCGTAGAGGTACAGCTGCTCAAGCGAGTAGTACCGATAGCCGTTGTCGGCTATGATCTTGGGTTTTAGCAGGTCGATGCGGTCGTAGTGGATCAACAGCTCCCTGCTGATGTTGCACATGCGAGAGAATTCTCCCGACGAGAGCAGCATGGGCTGCCTCCTTTCGCGGGCGCGGCGCGGCGCCGGACGATCCTTGGTGCGGCACGGCGCGAGCGACCCGGCTCGAATCCGACCGTTGGTAAAAGGAAATATTAGCACGCGCGCGTACGCAATCGGTCGCGGAAACGGGCAGCGAGGGGAACGCGCCCGCAAGCGACCGTCAATCTTGCGTAAAAAGAGCCGGTACCTGTCAGAAAGTTCTTGATTTCCGACAGGTACCGGATTATTATGTGCTCCTGCATTATGAAAGGTACCTGTCAAACCTTCTGGGGGAGCGCGATATGGACGAGAATTCGAAGTGCTCCAATCACGGGGGCGAAGGCATCGAGGCGGCGGCGAATCGGATCGTCGACGAGCCTGCGCTCGACGCCAACGTGCTGCTCTACGAAAAGCTCGTCGCGCTTCAGCACCTGCTTATACGAAGACGGTTCTCGGTTGAAGGCGGAAGCCCTTTGGCCGATCCGACGCGCGGGCAGGGCAGGATCTTGGCGCTCCTGAAGGTGAAAGACGGCGTGAGTACGAAAGACATGTCCAACGTGCTCGACATCAGGACCTCGTCGCTCAACGAGCTTCTGGGAAAGCTCGAAGGCAAGGGCTACGTTTCCCGCGAGCAGTCGGAAGAAGACGGGCGCGTGATGGTGGTCAAGCTTACGGACAAGGGCCGGGCCGTCAAGCAGCCTTCCGCCAAGGAAGGCCCTGCGGATATGTTCGACTGCCTCGAGGAGTTCGAGAAGGAGCTGTTCGGCTCGTACCTCGATCGCGTCGTGGCTGTGCTTGAAGACGAGATAGACGAATGCGAAGAAGGCGGCTTGGAAGCGGTTCGCCGTCAACGCGAAGAGGCGTTTCGAAGGTTGTTCGGCGAGGATGACCGATTCGATGCGGAAGAGGGGCTTCCTCACTTTGCGGCGTTCGGGGCATTGGCTCATTTTGAAGGATTCGATTCGTTCGGCGGCAAACGGCGCGATGGTCGCGACGGCACCCGGCGCGGCGGTAGGCGAGGAGGCAGCATACATGAGGGAGCATAATAAAACGAACGTCCCGGACTCGAGGAGGAGCGTCGTGGTGGGCGCGTCCTCCGTTGCTCCGGCGAACGTGATCGATCCGTTTGCCGAAGGCGCCTTCTCCGGCGGCTTTTCCGAGGAGATGCGGGCCATGGCGTTCGGGCTGGTCTTGCAGCTTGGCGAGGACGACTCGGATCTGCGCGCCGCGAACGAAGACGGCGAGATCGTTGGGTCTGCGGCTACGTTTCGCCTCGCGCACCAAGAAGATATAGCCACCATCTGCGATTTCCGCTGCGCGCAGTCGGTCGAGTACTGGGGGCTCGCCCCGTCGGGCGATGCGTGCAGGCTGTTCCATGCCGAGACCGAGGCGTTCCTGCGCCGCACGCTCAACACCAGCGTGTTCTTCGCGCTGGTGGAGCAGGGCGGCGAGGTTGTCTCGATGTCCGGCCTGGAAGCTGCCGACCGCATTCCCACCATCAGCGCCCACGGCGGCGCCCAGCGCAGCGCTACCGTGGTTGCGTGTTACACGCCGCCGCAGCATCGCGGCAGGGGGTTCATGCGCCGCATGCTGTCGGCATGGACGTCCATGGCCCCTATGCTGGGCATCGACACCATCTACATGGAAACGCACAACGATTCGATGCGGCACCTGGCGCAATCGGCCGGCTACGAGCATGTGTCCGACAAGTACCGTCTGACCCTGCCCGTGGGCGAGCCGCTTGGCACCGACGCCGATTCTCAGGTGCGGTTGGTCGCCGCCTGCTAGCTTGGCGGGGTTTGCGCTCCGTTAGTTCAGCGCTATCGTGGCGGACGTGCTGACGGGGGCTCGGGGCGACTCCGATGCCGCGGCGTACGCCGCCGTTGCCTGCGCGGGGTCCTGCCCTGCGTCGACGGCGGTCATGAGCGCTTTCCAGTTCTCGGGATCGGGCGTGACCAGCCACAACTGCGTCTCCTCGTCGATGCCGCCGGTGTACGGACCGCTGGTGGCGTGCACGGTGATCTGCGACCCGTCGACAAGCTCGTCGGCCCACAGCGACTGCGTTTCAAGCGTCACGTTCGTGGTGACGAACCCCTGCAGGGCTCCAAGCAGGGTCTTGGTTTGCGAAGGGTCGGCGAACGCCAGCTGGATGAGGTTCACCATCATCTGCCGATCCACCACCTGGCGCATCATGTCCTGCTCCAGGTTGTAGTCGCCGTAGCTTGTGCGGGTGCGCGAAAGCGCCATCGCGCGCCATGGCGTCAGAGTCTGCTCACCCTCGGCGAACTGCTCGTTGGGGTAGTCCTTCGTGTAGAAGCTGTAGTCCAGGGCGTACGGCAGGTTCACGTTCAGGCCGCCGAAGTGCTCCACGATGCCTTGGAGCCCCTCGAACCCGATCACAACGTACTGCGTCACGTCCACGCCCGCGACGCTCGAAACCGCGGCGCACTGGGCTTCGGGGCCTTGGTCGCAGTACACCTGGTTGAGCTTCGACACGCCGCCGTCCGGCGCTACGTACTTGGTGTCGCGCGGCACGGTGACCAGCGATATCTGGTTGCGCTCGAAATCCAGGCGCATGAGCATCATGAGGTCCGCGCGCCCCGGGGTGTAGGCGCCCCAGGAGTCGTCGCCTATGACGAGCACGTACTGGGCGTCGGGGTGCTCCGGCTGGGCAAGCGGCGCATCGCGCACCGTTTGCGCGTCGAGCGCGTCGGTTGCGGTCTTGCTGTCGGGTTGCTGCGCGGCGGAGCACGAGCAGAGCAGCGCCGCCAAAAGCGCTCCCGCCAGCACGAGGACCGCCTTCCCGACAAGGTTCGCCTTTCCCGTTTTCGTCATGTCCACCCTCCCTTTGATGATGCTGCTGCATTGTCGCGTCTGCGCGCTCTATGGTAGCGCACGGCGGGTCTTGCGGGAAAGCGCTCTCTGGCCGAGCGGAAAAAACCGCCCTGATCGAGCCGCGTCGCCATCTGCGGAAAGCCGTTGGGGCGCTTAAATCGCTCGCTCGCGGGGCATAGCCGTGCAATTTCGCAAAAAATCCTTTTCCCAGGTGGTTCTTGCGGCAAAACATGACCAGACGAAGGTCGTTTGCCGCTATAATTATGCACCTGGATCGCCGTGCTGGTAGGGAGAGACCGCAGGTGACGGCGTCCGAGTTCCCGCGAGCGAGATCGGTTGGCGGGAACCCCTGTCAATATTTGATCGACAATGGAGGAATCGAATGGCATCTACCGACGCGCCCGCGCGCTCTGCGTGGTCGGGCAAATGGGCGTTCATCCTGGCTGCGGCCGCTTCGGCCGTGGGCTTGGGAAACATGTGGCGCTTCCCGTACTTGGCCGCCCAATACGGAGGCGGCACCTTTTTGATCACGTACCTGGTGCTGGTGTTCACGTTCGGCGTATCGCTGCTGCTGCTTGAGACGGCGCTTGGCCGCAAGACCGGCCAATCCGCCATCGGCGCGTTCAAGAGCTTCGGCAAGAAGTACGCGTTCATCGGCATTTTGGCATCGGTGGTGCCGTTCATCATCACGCCGTACTACTGCATCATCGGCGGCTGGGTGACGAAGTACACTGCTGCGTACCTGATCAACGGCCCCGAGGCGCTTGCCGACGGCGGCGACTTCTTCACCGGGTTCATCACCAGCAACACCGAGAGCTTCCTGTGGATGCTGCTGTTCATGGCCGTCGTGTTCATCGTGGTGTCCCTGGGCGTGAAGGGCGGCATCGAGAAGGCCAACCTGGTCATGATGCCGGCGCTCATCATCATGGCCGTGGGCATTTCCATCTACACGCTCACCATGCCCGGCGCTCTTGAAGGCGCTCTGTACTACCTGGTGCCCGACTTCAGCAAGTTCTCTCCCGAACTGGTGATCGGCGCGCTCGGCCAGATGTTCTACAGCTTGTCGCTTGCCATGGGCATCATGATCACCTACGGCTCTTACCTGGACAAGAAGTCCAGCCTGACCTCGAGCGTCACGCGTATCGGCGGCTTCGATATCGGCGTGTCGTTCCTGGCCGGCCTCATGATCGTGCCCGCCGCGTTCGTGGCCATGGGCTCGGGCGAAGCCGTTGCGGAGAACTCCGGCCCGTCGCTTATGTTCGTCATCTTGCCCACCGTGTTCGCGGACATGGGCGGTGCTGCTACCATCATGGGCTTTCTGTTCTTCCTGCTGGTGCTGTTTGCGGCGCTGACCAGCGCTATTTCCCTTACCGAAACCTGCGTCTCCATCGTGCAGGACGGTGCCGGCTGGTCGCGCAAGAAGGCACTCATCACCGTTATCGGCGTGGTGGTCGCAGCGGGAATCTTCGTCAACTTGGGGTACAACGGCCTGTCGTTCATCGAGCCGTTGGGTCCGGGATCGAGCCTGCTCGACTTCTTCGACTTTATCTCCAACTCGGTGATCATGCCTATCGTGGCGCTTCTTACCTGCGTCTTCGTTGGCTGGATCATCAAGCCGAAGACCATCATCGACGAAGTGGAGCTGACCGGTCCGTTCAAGATCAAGAACGCCTGGGCGTTCATGATCAAGTACGTCGCGCCGGTGCTGGTGGTCGTCATCCTGGTGGCGTTCGTCGCTCAAACGTTCGGGCTGATCAAGTTCTAGCGTCGCTTTGCGTTCGCCTGTCGCATGTTTTCGAAGCGCCCCGCATCGTCGGGGCGCTTCGTGCGTTGAGGTGCGGCCTACCCGATCCGGCGCAGCGCCGGATCGGGTAGGCCGCACGAGGCGGCGGGCCGCCAGCCCGCACGGGCGCGCGCCGGGAAACATTGTCGCCCCAAACGGACGCTTTTCGCCGTCAAACCGTCCGTTTGGGACGACAATGCCCGTCGTTTACTGCGCGCAATCCGAAAGGTAGCGTTCCATGAACGCGACGCCTACCTTGCCAAGCCAGGGATACACCGCGCCGCACCCCGATTCCGCGCATGCGCTGAAGAAGTCGGAGGCCCAGCAGGTTACGTGCGGCTCGAACTCTTGGAGCGCTTTTTCCCATTGCCGGTATTCGTCAAGGTTGTCTTGGTCGAGCGCTTCGATCAGGCGGGTATGCAAGTAGGCCATGAACGCCGACTCGATGGCAAGGTGGTCTCCCGGCTCGCGCGATCGGTCGCGCGCTAGGGAAAGCCCTGCTGCCCGGTAGCAGCTTTCGGCATGCAGGGCGGCTTCGTTAAGAAACGGAGTGGAAGGGATGTCCGCGTGGTCGCGTTCGTCCCTGAACCTCATTTCGGTGATCGCGATCAGGGGTCGTTTGGGATGGGTGAACAGTTCGGTGTAATCTCGCCTGAGCTCTGCCTGCATTTCTTTTGCGGTGGGGTTTCGGCGGCGGATTTGATCCTCGTGCTCGAACATGGCAGGCAAGGGGTCGATTCCCGCGTCCTCGAATATGGAACGCATGTCTTCGAACACGCTGCCGCCAAGGACGCCCTGTGCAAGCTCTTCGGAGGGATTGAGGAGAAACATCGAAGTCAGCCTGAAGAAATCCGCGCATCCCAGAAGGTACGAGAAATCCGGCTGTTCTTCATGGTTGCTTGAAAGCGTGCTGGTCATGAAGGGTGCTCCTTTGCTATTGCGACGAACAAGGCGGGAATACCCGAACAGCATGGTATTCCCGCCAGGTGTGGATTGCGCTCGGGGCGGCTTTTCAGCTTGGACGCTGGCTGCGCTCAAGCTGTGAGCGCAGGGTTATTTCCCCAGCTTGAGCTTCGAGAGGCCCAAGGTTACAGCCAGCAGTCCGATGCTCACGATGCCTGCCGCTACGCACCATTCGATCATTCCGGGGAAGTACGCTCCTGCGGGCGCTCCCGGCGCGGCGACGGGGCCTGCGAAACCGATCAGCGGGTTGTGCAGCTGCGATTGCAGCATGTTGTACTTCACCAAGAAGATGGATGCGAAAGCCAAGATGGCGCCCGCAACGTGCAGGCTCTGCGTCTTTTGCAGCAGCAGGGCGATGCCGATTGCGGAACAGGCCACCTCGATCCAGAAGAAGGGCGCTCCCGGACCGCTTGTCAGCCAGGCGGCAACGGCGGCTTCTTCGCCCACGGCGATATACAGTCCGCTGAACGCCTCGGCCAGCGAGAACACCAGCTCGGCAACAAGGAACAAGGCGACGACGCGCGAGAAGCCGCAGGCTACCTTCGCGTTCATGGGCAGGTACCCGCTGCGGTCAAGCATGGCGTATGCAACGACGAGCAGCGATCCGCCGGCAACGACGGCGGCGATGAAGAACGAGAGCACCAATCCGGGGTTGTTCCAGGTTGGGCGTGCCACCTGAAGCGCGAACGCCAGCGAAGTGATCGTCACCAGCAGCGCGGCTACGAATACCGCGATAGCCAAGGGGCGCACGGATGCCTCGGTTTTCTTTCCTTCGGACACCTTGACGAGCGCGATAGTGAACGCGCAGCCCAGCACCACGTAGGCGATCAGTATGACGGTATCCCAGAATAGGGGAGACGCGATCTGGAAGCTGGTCAGGATCGAGAACGCACGGAGCGGATTTCCCGTGTCCACCAAGATGAACGGCCCTGCGCACAGGCACCCGCATGTCACGGAAACGAACGAGGCCACGCGCGCGTAGGGACGGTATGCCTCCAAGCCGGAGAATACGAACGGCGTTGAGGCGAACAACAGGCATCCTGCAGCAACGCCGGTGAACAGCAGGAAGCCTACGATGTAGAGCCCCCAGGTGATGTCGTTGTTCAAATGCGCAACTTGTAGGCCGTGCATCGCCTGAAAGACGAAGCACGCCGTTCCCGCAAGAGCGAATGCCGCGAACACCCCCAGCCAGATGGCGGTCGAAGAGCGTTTGGTCATGGTCGGTTCAGTCATTAGAGCGCTCCTTTACGCCAAGTAGTACACGGAAGGTTCCGTGCCCTTGTCTTCCAACAGACGGACGGTGGGACGTCCCGCGATCGCGCGCGATACGTCGCTGTCGGGGTCATCGAGATCGCCCCAGTACCGCGCCCGTCCAGGACAGTGCTCCATGCACGCGGGCTCTTCGCCGCGCGCAAGGCGGTTCGCGCAGAAGGTGCACTTCTCCACCACGCCTGCAACGTGCTTGGGGGCATCGGCGTCGCCAAGGGGGAAGTCCACGGCGTAGGCGGGCTCTTCCCAGTTGAACGTACGGACGCCGTAGGGGCATGCGCCCATGCACATGCGGCACCCGATGCACTTGTCAACGTCTTGCACCACGATGCCGGTCTTGTCGTCGCGCCAGGTTGCCCCAACCGGGCAGACCTTCGCGCAGGCGGGGTTCGCGCAATGCTGGCATCCGACGGGGTAGTGCATCATGGTCACCTGAGGGTACGTTCCTTTCGCGGTGTCAGGGTAATCGCCTCCGTCGGTGAGCACGCGGTTCCACCACATGTTGTTGGGAAGGTTGTTGTTCGACTTGCACGCTACCGCGCATTCCGTGCAGCCGAAGCACAGCTGCAGATCGATCGCCATTCCGTAACGCATGCAGGGTTCCTCCTTTCTAGATGGTTGCCTTCTCGATTTCGATCAGCGTGTCGAAGTAATAGCTGTTCGCCACCACGGGGGTCACGTTGTATCCCAGCAAGTCGCAGTAGAAACCGTCGACGAACTGGTCAAGATCCCAGCCGTGGTCGATCACGACCATGCCGGGTCGAATGCCGTTGTTGAACCTTACGCGCAACGTGCAGGTGCCGCGGTCGTTGAACATGCGAATGTAATCGCCGTCGGAGATGCCGCGCGCTTCGCAGTCCACGGGATTGACGGCAACGTAGGGTTCGTCTTCGAACTCCAGCAGCCAAGGCACACGCGTGTACTGCGTATGCACCTTGTACTTGCTTCGCTCGGAGGTGAACACCAGCGGGTACTTCTCTGCCAGGGGGTTTTCCCTCCAGGCCTCCATAGGCGGTTCCCAGTAGGGCAGTCGCTCTTTCATGAAATCGATTTTCTGGCCGTAATCGGTGTCGAGCGGAATGGATTCCTGGTAGAACTGCAAACGGCCCGTCGGCGTGCCGTACGTGCCTTCTTGCCCCATGACGCGATCGTCGGGCTCGAAGGTCAGGACGGATCCTTCTTTTTTCACGCGATCCCAGGTAAGGTTGATCTTTTTCGCCGTGGGGTTGTCGAATACGGCGTTCATGAGCTCGTCGATGTCCTTGAAGTCGTACTCCTGCAGATCCATCTTCTCGAACAGCATCTTGAAGATGTCGAAGTCGCTCTTCGACTCGTACAGGGGCTCTGCGGACTTCGCATTGTGGAACACGTAGCGCGTGTCGTCGCCTGAAGCGGTCTCGGTTTCGAAGTAGTGGCAGGCCGGCAAGACGATGTCAGCGTAGTTCGTGGTGCTGGTTGAAACCACGTCGGCCACTACCAGCAGCTCCACGTCTTCCAGGAACTTGCGCCAGCGCACGCCGCCTACCTGGGTGCCGAACAGGTTGTGGTCCCAGATATAGAGGGTCTTGATGTTGATGTCCTTGTCGCCGTACTTCTTCGACTCCATGCAGTTGAGCAGGGCGGGCGAGTAGAACACCTGGCTGCCGGGCGCTCCCTTGGGGTTGGCCAGGCCGTAGGGCATCCAGCCGATGGAGATCTCTCCGCGGAACATGCCCTTTGCCGTGTTGCCGGGGTGGCCGTACTGGCCGGCGATCATGCACATAGAAAGAATCGACGAGAACGTTGCCATGCCGTTGGTGACGTGGTCAAGGCCAAGGCCTATATTGACGGAGTTGTGCCCGTCTTGGACCATGTGCGCAAGCTCCCTGATGGTTTCGACGGGAACGTCGCAGATCTGGGAGACTTTCTCAGGAGTCCATTCTACTACGCGTTCAAGCAGCAGGTCGTATGCCGCGGTCACTTTGACGCCTTCGATAGCGAACGTGCCGCGGATAACCGGATCGGGTATCTCGCCCAGGGCGCCCAAGGTTCCGTCTGCGGCGCGCACGACGCATTTGTCCTCGGGCGTGCCGGCCGTGGCTTTGCCGATATCGCTCAGTCGCAGGTACGTGCCGTCGGTTTCCTTGACGAGACACGGCGCCACGGTGTCCGAGCGCAGGAAATCTTCTTTAGCCAGGCCTTCGTTTACCAGGACGTTCGCCATGGCCAAGGCAAGGGCGCCGTCGGTGCCGGGGTGTATGGGGACGAACAGGTCTGCCTTCGAGGCTGCGATGGTGAACGTTGGGTCGATGACGATCATCTTGGCGCCGTGCTCGACCTTTGCCTGCAAGAAGTAGTGGAACGTTTGACTATCGCCTTCAGAGGGGTTGAATCCCCAGATGAAAATATGCTTGGCGTTCTTGAGATCGTTTCGGCCACCGCCGCCCGCCCCCTTGAACCCGCCTACGATAGGCGGAAACGACGCGTAGAACACGCGGTCTTGAGCGGCGTCGAGCAAGGTCGCGCCCATGGCCGAGCACAGGCGTTTGCCGTGCTGGGAGTCGGGGGTGATGTTGCCGGAGCCGCACAGGAACGCGTTGGCGCGAGGGCCGTACTTCTCGTTGACTTCTTTCCATTTGTCGGAAATGGTGGCGATGGCTTCATCCCAGCTGATCTGCTCCCATTTGCCCTCGCCGCGTTCGCCCACGCGCTTCATGGGGTACTTCAGGCGATCTTCGGCGTACACGCGCAGCGCATGGGTCAGCCCCTTGTTGCAGACACGGGTCACGTCGGGGTCGCTTTGCTTTCTGCGGGATGTTTTGACTATCTTCCCGTCGCGGACGTGCACGTTCATCTGGCAACCGGCTCCGCAACCCCCTCGGCAGGTTCCGGGGTTGACAACCTCTTCGCTCGTGCTGACTTCCTTTTCGCTCGCGAGGGCGAATTCGCTTCCGTACAGGCTCGACCCCAGGCCGGCTGCGACAGCTGCCGCAGCGGAGCCCTTCAGAAAGCTCCTTCTTCCTATGGCAGCGCTTAGGGCTGTTCCTTCGGCGTGCTTCATGCGTATGCTTCTCCTTCTTTCTTGAAGTAGCGGTTCTGTTGGCGGGAATCGCTTGAGATTCGCTTGATGTCGTGGAGATGCGCAAAGCTTCGCGCGTGAACTTTGCGGACGCTTCCCCCAAGCAGTCCTTCGCCGTGCTCCCCGTTAACGGGCGTCAGTATCTTAACGAGGAAGGAGCGCGGGGGAAGGTTCGCATTTTTTATACGCCCATTCGATTTAGCTTTGCGCTTTGCCTGCGACTTTGCGGACGGCGAACCCGCCGTCGGGGAGCAACGGGGTGTTGCCGTCAGGGGAGACACTCGGTATTATCAAGGGATATGCTCGGTCGAGAGGAGCGAGGGGAAGGGTGCCGTGAAGCTTGAGCATGTGAGGGAATTCGTTGCGTTGGCCCGATGCGGCAGCTTCCAGGAAGCCGCCGACAGGCTGTACGTTGCTCGTCCCACGTTGAGCAACCACATGAGGGCTCTTGAACAAGAGCTGGGATTCGATCTGTTCGATCGTTGCGGCGGTAGCGAGTTGACCGACGCGGGCGTTGCGTTTCTCGACGGCATGGAGCGGGCGCTGGAGGCCGTCGATCGGGGGTTGGATCAATGCCGCGAGCTTGCAAGCTTGCAGGAAGGGCGGGACTGCGTCGTGAACATATCGCTGCGCTGTTCCGTATTCGAGCTGCGCGCTGCGCTCGAGAAGTACTGTCCTTGTCGATACGCTTTCGTGAGCTACGACAATAAAAGGCCGATGCTGTACCCGTTTACGCAGGATGGCGCCGACGTCATGGTCATGTACGACCTCGACCTGCTTCCGCCTTTGCGGATGGAGGTTCTGGGGATGGGGCTTCAGTACGAGCCGTACGGACACGAGCCCTGCGCTATTGCGATGAGGGAGAATCATCCGCTGGCGCAGGGGCCTTTGACGCGCGAGCGATTGCGCGGCGCGGAGATCGCGCAGCTTGACGTGATCGAGTCGGAAAGCTGGAAACGCATCATCATCGCTATGCTGGGCGACGATATGGGGTTGAGGTTTCGTTTGATCCCCATGGACAACTTGCTGAACTTTTGGACCGTTGACCTGGGGGATGCGGTTTTCATTTCCATGAAGTCCATGCTGTCGCAGTATTTCGCCCGGCGGGAGGGCTACGTGATCAGAGACCTGGTCGACGCGGGCCCCTTGCTGATGCCGCGGAGTTTGGTGTATCGACCGATTTCCGAAAGGCCTTGCATAGCGCCTGTTCTCGACGTGCTTCGCGAGCACCTTTGCCGGGAGGGCGACGAGTGCGCGAAGTGACGTATCGGGGAAGGAAGGAGGTACGGTGAAGATAGAGCTTTTGAGGGAGTTCGTGACGCTTGCCCATCACGGGAGCTTTCGCGCTGCATCCGAAATATTGTTCGTTTCTCAGCCTACATTGAGCAACCATATCAAGGCGTTGGAGCAAGAGCTGGGGTTCGAGCTGTTCGATCGGTCGCGCGACAACGAGCTGACCGACGCCGGCGCCCTTCTTCTGGATTCCGTTCAGTCGGCTTTGCTGATAATCGACGCAACGCTTGAGGAATGTCGGGGAATGACCGGCGCATGACGGCGCGCTGAATCGCGCTGCCGGCCATTGTCGATCCGAAAACACGTTTTTGGG
>NZ_DBFOSR010000009.1:0-4861 GCF_048427265.1 Paraeggerthella sp. | reverse complement strand
CCCTCGCCCACGGGCGCAAACAAGGTGCAGTCGGCCCCCAACTGGCGCGCAGCGTTCGCAGAGTTGAACGCGCAGCCTCCCACGACGGCGCGCGACGACTCGACCACCACGCCTTCGCCCGAGGCCGGCAGCGCCGGTACGCAGCACACCACGTCCACCATAATGGCCCCCACCGACAGAACCGCATTGCGCGCTTTCGACGCCCCCATTGCTCCCCCTTCACATAGATCCGCTTTGATCAGCATAGTATACCGACACCCGCGCGAGCCGCTGCACAGGCAAACGCAAAGCGCCGTCGCGTGCCAAGCGAACGCACCAACCCGAACGGCAAAGCGGGCGACCCGAAGGCCGCCCGCTCAACAATCAATCGCCTGTGCGCTACACTTCCAGATGCTTGAACGCCTCCGGAACCTCCTTGTAGCCCTTCGATTTCACCGCGCCGATAATCAGGCCGATGACCATCCAGGAAATGCCCACCGCATAAGTCTGCAAATCAAACCCGGTGAACACGTACACCAGAATGAATATGCCAAGCCAAGGGCAAATCAGGTACTTCACCACGTCGCCGAACGAAGAGCGCTTCTTTTCCTTCACGAAGAAGAACAAGAACACGGCAAAGTTCAACAGCACGAACGACGACAGCGCGCCGAAGTTCACGAATGCCACCAGCGTGGTCATATCCAAGAACATGGGCAGAATCAAGGACACAACGCCCAATGCAATAGACGCAATGTAGGGCGTCTGGAACTTCGGGTGAACCTTGCCGAAGATGCGCGGGATCACGCCGTCGCGGCCCATGGAGTACAGCAGGCGAGAAGAAGCAAGCTGCGCGTTCATGATGTTGGCGATACCAACAGCCACGATATTCACAACGAGCAGCAGCTTGTACAGAACGGGACCGCCCGCCATAAGCGCTGCGTTAAAGAATCCCATTTCGGGATCAACCTGCGAAACGTCGGGCTGAATGAGCGCGGCGACGTAGGTCTGCGCCACGAACACGACCACCATGATGCACAAAGCGATGAGGATGCCCTTGCCGATGGTCTTTTCGGGCTTCACGGTTTCCTCGGCCAGCGTGGACATGCCGTCGAAGCCGAGGAACGACAGGCACGCAATGGAAACCGCCGTCGCTATAAAGTGCGCATCAACCTTACCCGGCTGATAGATGGGGTCGATCGTCAGCTGACCAGCACCGCCGCCGCCCAAAACGAAGCTCGTGCCAATAGCGATGAACGCGATAACGGCCAGGATCTCAACAACGAAAATAACCCAGTCCACGCCCTTCGTCATCTGAATGCCGCGAATGTTCACAAACGTGTTGAACACCACGAACACAACAACCCACAGATACCACGGGCTTCCCGGAACAAGCGCAACGCCCCAGTTCGCCACCATAACCAGCAGCAACGACGGAACGAACACGTAGTCCAACAAAATGAGCCAACCAGCCATGAAGCCTACGTGGGGATTGATGCCGCGCTGCACATACGAATACACCGATCCCGCAATGGGAAAGCGCTTCGACATGCGCATGTAGCTCATGGCCGTAAAGCTGATAGCCACGAAGCCTACGATGTACACGAGCGGCGTCATGCCGCCGCTGGCGATTTGGATTTCGCCGTAGATGGACTGCGGAGCAATGATAACCATGAACAACACGCCGTACAAAACGACGTCGCGCAAGGTCATGCCCCTTCGCAGTTCTTGCTTGTAGCCGAACTGCTCGATGCTCTCTCCGGACGCTTTCGCCGGAGAATCGGTTTGAGCCGACATAGTCGGTCCCCCTTACTAACGTGCAGCCGAAGCCGCCTCTTCCTTCGCCGCTCCGCTGCACTAAAGCGCTGCAACCCAGCGCGCTTGCGCAGCAAAGCGCATCCTCGAATTATCGCGCTACCTTGTCATCGAATCCACAACTTTTTTGTAAACGGACGCTTACATAATTGGAGCCGGGAATTCACCCGGCTCCAACAGCGCCCTTCCCGGTAAAACTCGCTTACGGCTGGGGAACCAGCGGCGGGAACTGCGGCAACTTCGGCGTCCCAACGCGCAGGCTCAGCTGAACCTCGCAGGGCTTGCACGCCTGAGACAACTCTACGTCGCTTTGCACCGACATGTACATATAGGTGTCGATAGCGTCCCAACCCGTAATGCGCATGAGCAAACGCTGCATCTCCTTGGAGCCGTTCATCAGGGCCTCGTCAAACTCCTGAGCGCTCGCGTTCACGTACCACTTGCCGTGCGGGCCAAACGTCTCGAGCACGGGCCAGTTCAACTCGAAATCCTTCACCAGCGACACCTTCACCGTAATGTCGGCAGCAATCTCGATGCCCGTGCCGCACAGTTCGGCGTCGCCCATGGTTGCGTGCACGTCGCCCATTTGGAGCAGCGCGCCCGGCACGCGCACGGGGAAGTACATGCGAGTTCCCTTGGTGATCAGTTTGTTGTCAAGATTGCCCCCATGAGCACCCACGAAACCGTCGATGACATCCTCGCCGTCGGGCGCGGTTCCTATAACCCCGATCATGGGGTCGATGGGGAATTTAACGCCGTTGAACTCGGCCATGCCGTCTTTGATGGGGATGATTTTGCTGCGGTAGTCGGTCGATTCGAACAACGGTCCGCAGTGGTCATCGGTTGCGATAACGCCCTGGTCAGCCACCTGCACGTCGTAAATGTCAACCACCAGCACGTCACCTGGCTGGGCACCTTCCACGTACACGGGACCAGCAGCCGGATTGGTGAACCCGTACGAGAAGTTCAAGTCCTTCATGGTGACGTCTTCGGTAGGAATGCGTCCGGCAAAGCAATCCTGCGTCTTGAACAGCAAAACCTCGCCCGGCTGCGCAGTGTAGCAAGGCGCATTGTCCTTGGAAAACTTAATGACCTGATCTTCGATGACCTGCATGATGCCTTCATCCTCCTTGGGTTGACGATTTGTCCAGTATATTCCTTCAGCGTTCCGCTACGCCATACCCAGCCATACCGCCACTTTCGGTGCATACCCCATAACGAAAATGATCAGAATCAGCGAGGGGATGCCGAACTTCAACCACGGAAGCGACCATGCCGGGAACTTCAGCCCCTTGCCCGTGTCGGCTTCGGCCAGGAAGTTCTCCCAACCCCACCCGCTTTTCGTGACGCAGAACAGCACGAAGAACAGGCTACCCAGCGGCAGCAGGTTGTTCGACACAATGAAGTCCTCGATAGACTGGATGTCGCCGATAGCCGGAATGGTGACGCCCGCGAGCACGTTGAATCCAAGAGCGCACGGAAGACTGAGCACCGTCACCAGAATAGCCGTGCGAGCAACGGCCACCTTGCGACTCCAACCCCACTTGTCCATAGACCAGCTGATCAGGTTTTCGAACACCGCAATGATGGTGGACAGGGCGGCAAAGCTCATGAACACGAAGAACAGCGCGCCCCATAGCTGACCCATGGGCATTTGATTGAACACGCTAGGAAGCGTAACGAACACCAAGCCCGGACCGCTGCCCGGCTCAACCGCAAACGCGAAGCATGCGGGAAAGATGATGAGGCCGGCCATAAGGGCAACCGCCGTATCCAAGCCGCAGATGCGCAGGGCCTCGCCCGTGAGCGAGCGCTCTTTGCCGATGTAGCTGCCGAAGATCTCCATGGCGGCGATGCCCAGCGAAAGCGTGAAGAACGCCTGGCCCATAGCCGCGTACACGGCGTCGCCGAACGTAGCCCATTGCTCCGCAGGCGTTGCCCCGGCGAACAGCTTGCCAAAGTCGGGGATCAGGTAGAACTCGAGGCCCTCCAAGCCGCCCGGCAGGGTAACGGCGCGCGCCACCAACACCACCATGATGCCCAGAAGGCACACCATCATCACCTTGGTGATACGCTCGACGCCTTTCTGCAAGCCCAGGCTGCATACCAAGAAGCCTAAAACGATGACCACCAGCATCCAGCCCACCAATTCGGTGGGGTTCGCCAGCATGTCGTTGAACACCTGGCCGACACCCGCGCTATCAAGGCCGTTGAACGCGCCGGTTCCCATTTTCACCACGAAGGACAGCATCCAGCCGCCCACGGTGGTGTAGAACATCATGAGCACCATGCACCCGATGTAGCCCCACCACGAGAACCAATGCCACTTCCGCGAAGGCTGCAGCGTATCGAACGCAAGCGCCGCGCTTTTTTGGCTGGCGCGGCCCACGGCGAACTCCATGACCATGACAGGCAGACCCAGAATGATCAAAAAGACCAGGTACATAAGCACGAAGGCCGCGCCGCCGTACTCGCCCACGATGTAGGGGAAACGCCACACGTTTCCCAAGCCGATAGCGCATCCGGCGCTGATCAGGATAAAGCCCAACCGCGACGCGAACCGCTCACGGTCGGCAGTTTGCACGCCGCCCGTCCCCTTGCCCTCGCTCATACCACGCTCCTCTTGCAGATATTTGCACGCAACTGCCTGTTAGCAAAACGCTGCAATTGTAGCGCAAAAAGGTGGGAGAACCCGGCTGCGAGCCGCAATGTGCCTGTTCGATCGGGCGAAACGACCGACGCAGCCTACGCAATCGGGAGAGCGGCGGGCCGGGGCGACCGGGGCTGGAAACAGGGCTACAGCCGAAGGTGGAGGCGGGGCGTGGCCACAATCGAGCGCGGAGGCGCGGTTGAAAGCGAGGCGTGCTCTAGCGTAGGTCTTTCGAGGCTTGTGCGAGCCTGCGCTCGATGACCAGGTCGCCAACGCCCTTCACGATAAGCAGCACGCCAAGCATCAGGACGAATGCCGCCGTGGTTTCGAAGGGATTGACCACGATAACCACGCCGCCGATGGCCACGGCGGCGCTTATCACTATCGAAGCGATCCACGTGCTGCCCTGATACGCGCGCA
>NZ_DBFOSR010000008.1:0-21377 GCF_048427265.1 Paraeggerthella sp. | reverse complement strand
TTCGTGATCGCGCATCGGCTGTCCACCATCAAGCGCGCCGACCTCATCTTGGTCATACGCGACGGCGATATCGTGGAGCAGGGGTCGCACGATGAATTGCTGGAACTTGGCGGTTTCTACGCAGAGTTGTATAATTCTCAATTCGTTGCATGCAACGACGGGAGCGAGGGGTAGCGCGCGGCGGGCGGGGGCCTGCATGCGAGCTCCCGTCCGCCGCGCCAAGGGCGCGGCTCCGTCGACACGATGAGAATGGAATGCCATGTCCCGGAGCGGGGATCAGAGCGCGAACGTAGAACCGAACGTTGAAGCGAAGCCGAATCAGGAGGGCGCGGGGGTTGTTGCACCCGCAGGCGTGCGCGGCCAAACGGGGTCGACCGATTCCGACGCGCCCGTGCAGTTGGCGGTGTTCGATTTCGACGGTACGAGCATTGACGGCAACTCCCCGGTCTTGCTGGTCGCCCATCTCATGAAGCTGGGCCTTCTGCGCAAGCGCGTGGTCTCGCGCATCCTGCTATGGGCGGCTGCCTACAAGCTGCGCCTTCCGCAGAACGAGGCGCGCGTGCGCGGGCTGGTGTTCACGGCTTTCGAGGGCTGGCCTGCCAAGAAAGTCGACGCGTTTCTGGCCGACTTCTACGACCACAGCATTGCGCCGATTTTCCGTCCGCAGGCCGACGCCGCCATGCGCGCCCATGCGGAAGCGGGCGACGTGGTGCTGGTGGTTTCCGCCACCTTCGAACCCATTATCCTGCGCGCCATGGAGCACCACCCCTTCGCGCACCAGGTGTCCACGCGCATGTGCGTTGCTCCTGACGGCACCTACGAGCGCCGCGTGGAGGGGCTTCCGGTCGAAGGCGAGGAGAAGCTGGCTGCGGTGCAGCGCTTCGGCGACGAGCATTTCGGCCCCGGCAAGTGGGAGCTGGCTGCCGCGTACGGCGACCATCATTCCGACCGCGTGGTTTTGGGCGCCGCGAAACAGGCGTTCGCCGTCACGCCGGACCGCCCGCTCACCCGTACGGCGCGCGCGTGCGGATGGAGCATCCTCGACTGGTAGCCTCTTGGGTTTCGGCGTTTTCGGTTCGCCCGCCCCTTGATTCCCAGCCGCAGTGTTTTTGGGTTTTGAGTGCATGCCGCGCCGCATGCGTCTCTATCGGGTAAAATGTGACCTCAACATAGTCATTTTTGCGCACGATGTGCAGATACCATACGCAAAGGAGGTTGGGTACATGCTCGAGAACGACGCGAACAGCTCGCCCAGCCAAAACGACGAGCACGAAAATTCATCCAGCGAGTACCTTCGCCGAGCCGCGCAGGCTTGCGCAGCGGGCGATGCGGTGCTGGGGATGCACCTGTACCTTGCCGCTTTCGAGCAGGCGCGCCGCACCGACGGCACGGCGCCCGACGAGGCGGCGCTCGAAGGCCTCAAGCAGGCGTGGGCGCTTGCCTGCGCGCTCAAGGAGCGCTCGATTGCCGAATACGTGTTCGAGCGGTTGGAGCCGTACCTGTCTTCCGACGAAACGGTCTCCTGCGCCGAGCAGCTGCAGGGCCTGGCTCTCGACAAGCTGCAGGAGTTCGGCCTTTCACGCGAGGACCTGGAGGACATGACGGACCTCATCTCGCAGGACTTTCTGGGCCTTGACGGCGCGCGCCTGCTGCGCGTCGAGCACGTGACCGCCCCGGCGCAGCGCGCCGGGAAGGCGAAGGACGCTCCCGAAGCGGCCGTGCCCGCCGAAAAAGATGCGTCGGCAGGTTCCGAAGACGCGTCTTCTTCCGGCGAGGTCGAAGCGGCGTCGGAGGAAAGCGCGGATGCGACCGGCCATGACGCCGACAGCGCGGCCGTTCTTTCCACGCTCGAGCGCATCACGTATCGAGAGCTGGTGGGATACGATCGAACAGTGGCGCTCATGCGCGATTTCGGGGTGGGCATGCAGGGCGACCCCCAGTTCCAAGAGCTGGTCAGGCAGCTGAACGCGCGGCACGGGCTGGATCGCATGCCCGCCGCCGACGCGCTGCTGTTCCGCTCGCCGGCGCGCGAGGATGCGAACCGGTTCATGGTTGCCACGCTAGGCGAGCTGGGCTTGCCTGCGCTGCGCATGCGCATGGAGGAGAACCTGCAGGGCATGCCCGTCCTGTGCGTGATGGCCCAGGCCGACCGCCAGCCCCAGTTGAACGCGGCTCGCAACGCCTTCGAAGGCGCGGGCGTTCTGCTGCTGGAGGATCTTGACCTGTGGGCGTCGCCGGTGTCCGAGCCTGCGGGGGACGATCTCGGCGGCTTCCTCATGGCAAGTTTGTCCCGCGGCGCGCGCGAGGCCATCAACCTCATACGCTCGGCTGTCGAGAACCCCGACGTGTTCGTGCTGGCGTCTGCGTCCGAAGCGGGGGAGATCGAACCGTTCTTCTACGATCTTCTGGAGCCGCTGTCCATCGTCGACATCGATTTTCCCACGGCGTCGGAGCGCGCGGACATCTGGATGGAGATCGCGCGCGAGCATCCTTCGCTGCGCGGCGTCGACCAGGCGGCCCTCGTGCGCTATTCTGCCCAGATGCCTCGCTACGACATCTACATGGCGGCGCGGGAGGCCGTGGAGGAAGCCTACAAGGCAAGCCTTATGGCGCGGCGCTACGTGCCGGTGACGGCGGACAATCTGTTCGACAAGATGGCGGCCTACCAGCCGCTCGATTCGGAGGAATACCGTGCGCTTGAAAACGCGGTGATCAGCGATTTTCGCCGCGACCTCGAGCACTTGGAGGACCTGCTGAAAGGGGAAGAGGGATAATCGATGGACATCACGCGACGCTGCGATTACGCTTGCAGGATACTTCGTGCCGCTTATAAAAGCGGCGACGCTTACGTGTCGGTGTCCGATATCGCCGAAGACGAGGACATCCCTTACGCGTTCGCGCGCAGCATTCAGCACGACTTGGTCAAGGGCGGGCTTATCAAAACGGTGCGCGGAGCGCGCGGCGGCCTGGCTCTCAATTGCGATCCTGCGGAGGTCACGCTGCTCGAGGTCCTGGAGGCTATCCAGGGTCCGGTGAGCGTGTCGTTGTGCGTGCTGGACCCCGAGTATTGCGAGAAGCAGAAATCCTGTGCGTACAACAAGCTGTGGCAGGGCGCGGATCGCCTGCTCAACGATTACTTCGGCTCCATTACGCTCAAGGATTTGATCGAGTTGGGGGCAACGCATCCCGTGGTGGAGGCGGCTCTTGCGAAGGCTCGCGGCAAGGAGGCTCCCGTGCATGCGCCAGCCGACGCTCGGCCCGAGGCGTGCAGGGTGGCAAGCTGCTCGGTTTCCTGCGCTCATCTGACCGTCGAGGCTCCGGACGACGCGAACCCGGAAAGCCCGCAGCCGTGCGCGTAGCGGGTTTCGATTCGCCTTCGTGGCCCGCCGACGCTCCGTTAGCTCGCGAGGCGTTCGAGGCCAAGGTTCGCGAAGAGGGCGCGCTGCGCTATCGGGAGCTGCCTTGGCGCTATCTGGACGATCCCTACGCGGTTTTGGTTTCGGAGGTCATGCTTCAGCAGACGCAAGTGACGCGCGTGCTGAAGCATTGGGAGCGCTGGATGTCGCTGTTTCCCACGGTCGACGCGCTGGCTGCGGCCGGCACCGCCGATGTTCTGGCGCAATGGCAGGGGCTTGGCTACAACCGGCGCGCCCTTGCTCTCAAGCGCGCGTGCGAGGAATGCTCCGCCACCCATGGCGGCGCCCTTCCCGACACGGCCGAACAGCTGCAGCAGCTTCCCGGCATCGGCCCGGCTACGGCGGCCGGCGTCATGGCGTTCGCGTTCGGCAAGCCTTCGATCTACATTGAGACGAACGTGCGCACGGTGTTTCTGCATGAGGTGTTCCCCCAGCGCGACAAGGTGTCCGATCGGGAATTGACGCCGCTCGTGGCCGCTACGTGCCCGCAAGACGATGCGCGCGCCTGGTACTACGCGCTTCTGGATTACGGCGCGCATCTGAAAACGCTTGTCGCCAATCCCTCGCGGCGCAGCGCCCATTACGCGCGGCAATCGACGTTCGACGGGTCGCGCCGTCAGAAGCGCGCCGAGCTGGTGCGCGTGGTGTTGGCCGAGCCGGGCATCGGCTTCGACGATCTGGCCGCTCGCCTGGATGCGTTCGAGCGCGCGGCGGGCCGCGACGGCGTGGATGCCGAGACGTTCGAGTCCATCGTAAACGACCTGATGCGAGAAGGGTTCTTCCGCCAAGAAGAAGGCGTCTTCCGGGCGTAGCGCGCGGTCCGCTAAAAGACGGGCGCGCGAGCGGGTCTCTGTGGTAAAATACCTCAATCCCGTGGGGGAGTAGTCGGCGCCGTACGGCGTGGCTGGGTCAACATACTGCTTCGGACGAAGCTGGCCAGCATTAAATGACAAGACTCGCGGTGTGACGAAGGCGTCGCACCGTGCATTTCCGCAACCGGCGCGCGCCGGTATTTTTATGCCCTGATGCGGGGAAGAGGCCGCACGGGGTTTGCTGGGGTCGAAGGCGGACGAGAGGATTGCGCTGTGGGTTTTGTCGAATTGCTGCTGGTGGGCGTAGGTTTGTCCATGGACGCGTTTGCGGTTTCCGTGTGCAAGGGGCTGTGCATGAAGCGCCTGAACATGCGTCAGGCGTTGGTGATCGCGTTGTTCTTCGGAGGGTTCCAGGCGCTCATGCCTCTGATCGGCTGGGCGTTGGGCACCCAGTTCGAGCAGTTCATCACGCCGGTTGATCATTGGATCGCGTTCGGGCTTTTGCTGATCATCGGCGCGAAGATGCTGTGGGACTCGTTTCACGGCGACGATGACGAGCAGCTGTCCTGCGCGGTGGACGGGCGGCTTGACCTGCGCGAACTAACGATGATGGCGGTGGCTACCAGCATCGACGCCTTGGCCGTGGGCATCACGTTCGCGTTTCTGCGCGTTGATATCGTGGCTTCGGTGGTCGTCATCGGCGTGACCACGTTCGCGCTTTCCCTTGTCGGCGTTGCCGTTGGGCACCGCTTCGGCGCGCGCTACGAAAAAACGGCCACCATCGCAGGCGGCGTGGTCCTCATTCTCATCGGCCTGAAAATCCTGCTCGAGCACCTGGGAGTACTGGCGTTCTAACGATTCCCGAGAACCTTCCAGGTAGAACCCGGGCCAGCGAAGAGCTGCCCGGTGGAATGGCCGCGATCGGCGGAGGGGCTGGGGAAGAGGTCCGCCAAGCGAGTTCCGCAGCGAAGCGGGGACTGTCTGAGCGATCGGGTCTCTTCCCCAGCCCCGGTTCCCATAGGTTGATGCGCTATCCGATCGGGTAGCTGCCGAGCACCTTCACTTCGCGCAGCTTGAGGCGCAGGCAGTTGAGCGCGGTTTGCACGGGCAGGTCGTTCACGCTGCCTTCCAGGTCCACGAAGAACATGTACTCGCCAAGCGCCTGTTTGGTGGGCCGGGACTGGATCTTGGTTAGGTTGATGCCCGCGTAGGCGAACTCGGACAGGATCATGAGCAGCGCGCCCGCCTTGTCCGCTTGCAGAAACAGCGCGAGCGAGGTCTTGAAGCGCTCTCCCTCGAAAACCGGCGGATGCCCCTGGCGGCCGATGAGCGCGAACGAGGTTTGGTTGCCGTAGTGGTCCTCGATGCCCGCCTCGGCCACGCGCGCTCCGTACAGCTGTGCGGCGAACGAGTTGCCGATGCCGGCCACTTCGGGATCGGATGCGGCTAGGCGCGCGCTCTCCGCGGTGGAGGACGTGGTGATGGTGGCGCGCCCCGGAAGCTGCTCGTTCAGGTAGCGTCGGCATTGCGCGAGGCCTTGCGGATGCGAGGCAACCGTCTTGATGCGCGCAAGGTCGCTTTCGGGATGCACCAGCAAGCAGTGGTGGATGTCGAGCACTTCTTCGCCGAGGATCGTGGCCGAGCTGCGAAACGCGAAGTTGTCGAGCGTGGCCGTCACCGGACCTTCGAGGGCGTTTTCCATGGCTACGACGCCGTAGGTGCAGCGGCCGCGATCCACGCAGTCGAACACCTCGCTGAAAGACGGGCATTCCACCAGGTTCGGCTCGTCGATTCCCAGGCGCGCGGCAAAGGACCGCGCGGCCTCGTCGCTGTACGTTCCGGCGGGTCCCAGGTAGGCGAAAGAAGCTTCTGTCAGCGTCATATTGAATCCTTCTAGTTCTCAGGCTCTCATTGCATATCGTGTGCTATCATACCCGTTTTGCGACGGGAGAAGTGGTGCACGACAAGAAACCGAACGGTCGCTTGCGTCGATTTACGGCTGGTTTCTTGCGTCGGACTGTTTGCATAGCGGGGGGCGAAACCCGGCAAATGCTGCATCAAAATGCAAGCATGAGCCGAAATGGTGAATACTGTTTGTTACGGCTTCGGACGGCGGTAACACTTTCGCGCCATTTGCGGGTTAAACGTTGCGCTCGCGCACCTTTTCTCCATTTTTGCATAACCGTCGTGGAGAATGCATAAGCAGGTAAGCAAGACGAGAAGCACCTGAGGAGGTGTGCACATGGGAAAAGAGGCCACCGTATCTGAGTTTCAGGATATGCTGGCGGCTCGAGGAGTAAGCCGCCGCGATTTCATGAAGCTTTGCGGCGCGGTCGCAGTTGCCGCCGGGCTGTCCGAACTGGCTGCTCCGAAGATAGCGCAGGCTCTCGAAAAATCCGTGATCGGCGCAACGAAGGGTAAGTTGTACCCGGTCATTTGGATTGAAGGCGCGTCGTGCACGGGTTGTACTGAGTCGTTCGCCCAAGTTGAGACGCCGAGCGCGGCTACGATCGTGCTCGAGATGATCTCGCTCAACTATTCCGAGACGCTTTCGGCCGCTGCCGGTCATTCCGTCGAAGAGGCGAAGGCGCAGACGATCGAAGCTGGCAACTACATCCTTATCTACGAGGGAGCTGTGCTGGAGGGATGGGGCGGCCAGGCTCTGCGCGTCGCCGATGCTCCGGGCACGCATCATCTGGAGGAGGCTGCCGCGAACGCCAACGCGGTCATCGCGCTGGGATCTTGCGCGGTCAACGGCGGCTGGATGGGCGCGCATCCCAATTCCGCGGGCGCCTTGGGCGTTCAGCAGTATCTGGAGAAGGCCGGCATCAACGTTCCGGTGGTAAACATCCCCGGCTGCCCGGCCAACCCCGAGTGGCTCGTGTCGGTTTTGGTGGACGTCGTCCTCATGGACAACACGCTGCCCGCGCTTGACAGCCAGAACAAGCCCGTCGGCATCTTCGGCCAGACCATTCACGACAACTGCGAGCGTCGCGGCCATTTCGAGAACGGCGAGTTCGTGTACCAGTTCGGTTCCAAGGAAGAAGCCATGGGCTACTGCCTGTACCCGCTGGGATGCCGTGGTCCCCAGACGAAGTCCAACTGCGGCGTCGTGCTGTGGAACGACCGTCGCAGCTGGTGCGTCCAGGCCGGTTCTCCCTGCATCGGATGCTGCGAGGCCAACCCCAACGATCCGGGCCAGAACTGGGTCGAGGTCAACACCCCGTTCTACAAGCGCCATCGCGACCTGCGCATCGGCGACTGGATGGTCCAGCCCGGCACCATCGCTTTGGGCATCACCTGCTTCCTGGCAGGCGCCCTGGTCGTGCACGGCTTCGGCATGAAGCTGTCCGGACGCATGGACGGCGGTGCGGACTTCGAGAAGGTGCGCGCTTGGGATGCCAAGCACCCCGACAAGTCCATCGGCAAGTACGACGATAAGGAAGGGAGGTAAGCCTACATGACCCGTTCAGTCATCGACCCGGTCACCCGTATCGAGGGCCATCTCCGCATCGAGATGGAAGTCGAGAACGGCAAGGTCTCCGACGCCTGGGTGTCCGGCGGCTGCTTCCGCGGTATGGAGCTCGTCGTGCAGGATCGCACGCCCGAAGATGCGGCGCAGATCGTGCAGCGCATCTGCGGCGTGTGCCCGGTGTCGCACGCTCACGCGTCCGCCATTGCCGCCGAAAAGGCTTACGGCATCAAAATCTCGAACAATGCGCGCATCATCCGCAACCTGATCGAGGGCGCGCAGTTCCTGCACAGCCACATCCTGTGGTTCTACAACCTGGCTGCGCTCGACTACGTGAACCCGCTCAACGCGCTCAAGGCCGATGCGGCCGACGCGTACGATTTGGCGCAGGCTGCCGGCACGTCCATCAACAGCGACTTCAACGTGTTGAAGGAGCGCCTGACGAACTTCGCCGACAACGGCCAGCTGTCCATCTTCTCGGGCAACTGGTTCGACGCCGAGGACGGCACCGCCTATCAGCTGCCGCCCGAGCTCGACCTCATCTGCACCGCCCATTATCTTGAGGCGCTGACCATGCAGGCGAAGGCTTCGCAGGTTTCCGCTTTGCTGGGCGGCAAGATGCCGCACGTCATGACGATCATCCCCGGCGGCACCGCATTCGTGCCCACCGATCAGAAGCTCGACGACCTCAAGGGCCTCGTCGACGAGATCTACACCTGGGTTGCCACCACCATGATCCCGGACACCTTGGCTATCGCTCCGTACTACATGGATGCGCTCACCTGGGGCAAGGGCTGCGGTCGCTACATCGCTTGGGGCGTGTTCGAGAACAAGAGCATGGAGATGGCGGATCGCTATCTGCCCATGGGCGTCGTCGACGACAAGCTCAACCTGTCCGACGTGCAGGAAAACCTCATCACCGAGTACATGGGCCGCTCCTGGTACAAGGGCGACGCGACCATGACGTCTCCGTACTTCGTTACGGAGCCGGAGTACACGTCCTACGACGTGAACGACCGCTACACGTGGGTCAAGTGCCCCGCGTACGACGGCAAGGCTTACGAGGCCGGCGGACTTTCCCGTATCTTGGCTGCGTACAAGCGCAACGTGCCGTTCGTCAAGGAGCACGTCGACGGTCTGCTCGAAGCGCTGGGCGCTCCCGGCCAGATCGGCGTTGCCCAGTCCACGCTCGGCCGTACCGCCGTTCGTCAGATCGAGACGCTCTACATCGCCGGCCTCATGAAGGAATGGACCGACGAGCTGGTCGAGGCCGTCAAGAGCGGCGACAGCGAGTACTTCCGCGAGCCCGCCACCATCACCGGCGCCGGCTCGGGCTTCTGGGAGGCTCCGCGCGGCGCGCTCTATCACAGCGAGACCGTCAAAGACGGCAAGATCGATGGTTACCAGATCATCATCCCGTCCACGTGGAACCTGGCTCCCATGAACGGCAACGGCGAGAAGGGCCCGCTGGAGCAGGCGCTTATCGGCGTGCCCGTGGGCGATGTGGAGAAGCCGATCAACGCTTTGCGCACGGTTCACAGCTTCGACCCCTGCACGGCATGCGCGGTGCACGTCACCGAGCCGGCCACGGGCAAGAGCTTCGAAACCGTCACGAGCCCGTGGGGGGTGAAGTAACATGGCGCACTTGGCACATTATCGCGAAGCGCATCCGATGCCCTTCGTCATCACGCACTGGATCAACCTGGTTGCGATGGTCCTGTTGATCGTCACCGGCTTCGCTATCCACTTCCCGTTCTGGCCGCTCTTCATGGGCATTGCCCGCGGCGTGCATGTGTTCTGCGGCTTCGTGCTGTTCATCAACTGCATCGTGCGCGTGCTGATGGCGTTCTTCGTCAAGTCCGCTCCGGACGGCGGTACGCGCTATCAGGTTACGGACTACAAGACGTGGCTGCCGCAGGCTGACAACCGTCACCAGCTGGGCGCGTGGATCAAGTACTACCTGTTCCTGAAGAAGGACCATCCGCTGGGCGCCAAGCTGGGCGTGCCGCAGAAGATCAGCTACCTGATGATCCCGATCCTTATCATCGTCATGTTCTACACGGGCCTTGCCCTGTGGGCTCCTACGATGAACCTCGGGTTCTTCGCGGCTGGCACCGACCTGGTGGGCGGCCTCATGTCGATGCGCATCATCCACTACTTCATGATGTACATCTTCATCTGCTTCATGCTCATCCACATGTACCTGGCCAACATCGAGGGTATTTCCCCGACGCTGCTCATGTTCTTCTGGAAAGAGCACGGCGGCTTGGTCTACGATCCCGAGAAGCACACGATCGTGGGCGAGGACGACCTGCATCACAAAGAGAAGGCGTAAGCGCTCTTTGTCGAAAGCGGTATGACGTACGAACCGGGCCGGATCCCTCGAGGGGTCCGGCCCGGTTTTTTCATCGGTGGCGGGCTTCTCGCGTGTGCGTGCTCGTCCTTGTGCTTGCGCTTACCGCGCGGCTTCGATGAAGCGGACGAAGGCGTCTGCCTGTCGTTCCAGGTAAGGAGCGGACGCGTCCAGCTTGAGGACGCCGTCTTGGGCTTGCGAGCCAACGTGCGGTATGCAGAGGCGGGGCTTGTTCATGACGCGCGCGTTGAGGTAGTTCAGCATGCCGGCAAGCTGCTCTTGCGCATGCTCGGCGCCGCTCATGCCGATGCTGGCTCCTGAAAGGGCTACGGGCTTGCCTACGATGACCGGCCCTTCCGTTGCGCTGACCGGCCGTGAGAGCCAATCGAGGAGGTTTTTGAGCGGCCCGGGAATAGCGTGGTTGTATTCGGGGCTGAACAGCCACACGCCGTCGGCGTCGCGAACGGCTTGCCGTACGCGAGCGATGGCAGGAGGCTCGGGGTGCTCGGAGTCTTCGTTCATAAAGGGGACGTCGTCCCAGTTCAGAATAGTGAACGTTACGTCGGGGCGTCGCTGTTTCAGCAGTTCGCCCGCCGCCTGCGCAACTTGGAGATTGTAGCTGCCCACGCGTCTCGACCCTACGATGGCAAGTACGTTCATGTGCTCTCCTTCCGCTTTGCCGGACCCTCCCGTAGAAGGGTGCTTCCTAGACTATAATGGCAGGGAATCATCAAGGTTTCGAAAAGGATACCGAACTGTGGCTGAATTAACCGAAGAGCAAATCGCGCAAGAAGAGAAGTTCTTGGAAGGCGTGCCCCGCGTCAACGTGGGCGCGTTGTTCCTTCCTCCCATCTGGGGGCCGGCGCACGGCATGTGGGCCACTATTCTGTTCTACCCCCTCTGGCTGTTCGCGGACAACACGTTCTATGCGGCGTTCGCGCAGCGCACTCCCTTGGCCATCGGCGTTGCGGTTCTGGTGCTGCTGACGTTGACGGCCGGGACGGTGGCGTTTTCCATCGTGGCCCAGCCGTTCGCTGCGCATCGGGCGGCCAAACGGGGCGTCGACAAGGAAGCGTACTTGAAGCGCGAGCGCGTTTGGGCTGTTGCGAGCGTGATCATTGGGCTGTGCATGCTGGCAGCGGCGACGTACTACAACCTGGTCGTGCGTCCGACGATAGGGGCGTGACGGCTGTGATGGCGGATGATGCTGCGAAGGGCTGCGACGACGCCCGTGCTTTGCGTTCCATCGCGGTTCTGTGCGTGGGCAACAAGCTCATGCTCGACGACGGCGTGGGGCCTGCCGTATACGAGGAGCTGATCGAGCGCTACGAGATTCCCCAGAATGTGCAGCTGTTCGATTTGGGGTGCCTCAGCCTTGACATGCTCGATTCCGTTCGCGCGTTCGACATGATCATCACGGTGGACGCCGTGGACGGCACCGATGCCGAGCCGGGCACGGTGTTTCGCTTCGAGCCCGATGCCATGGCGCGCCGAAGCGGAGCCAGCGCATCGCTGCACGACCTCAAGCTGATCGACCTGTTCGATTCCGCTGCGCTTCTGGGATACCGGGCGGAAGGCCTGTGCTTGGGCATGCAGGTGGAGAACGCCTCGCCCGCCGTGGTGACCATCGGGCTGACGCCGCGCGTGCATGCGGCCCTGCCGCTTCTGGTCGATACCGTGGCGGGGGAGCTTGCGCGCTTGGGCTCGCCGCTTTCTCCGAAGACGCTCCGCTAGCGTTCGTTCTGCGCATCGCTGCGGGGTGGCGGCGCGTCAACGCGGCATCTTCGATTCGGTGACGGTCGCCTGGTGCTTCTCCTGCGTGCGGGGATGCGCGCTATCGTTTTCGAGAAACGGTAGGATCGCGCGCTGCGCGGTTAGAAGGAGATGCACGTCTATGCTTATTCACACGATCAGCGCGTACGAAACTTCGGCAGAGGATTTTTTCGGTCGTTTGGCCGACTGGCGGGTCGATATGCTGCTTGATACGCGCCTGAAGAACACGAACCAGCTTTCCGGTTTCACTAAACGCGATGACTTGGCGTTTTTTGCTGACAAAGTGGCGCATGCGCAGTATGCGCACGACAAGCTGTTCGCTCCGGCTCCCACTATGCTCGAGCGCTACTTCAACGGCAACATAGGGTGGGAAGCTTACGCGAGCGCCTATCGAGCCGACATGGAAAAGCGCGCGGCGGTCGCGCGGTTCTTCGAACGGTACGGCGATTTCGAATCGGTTGCGCTTGTCGGCACGGCTACGCGCAAGCGCCGCTCCCATACCGAAGTGCTTGCGGACATGCTTCGGGAGGCTTTGGAATCGTAGGCGCCCATGCGCCGTTCGGCTTGGCGCGGAAAGGGCGCGGTTCTGGGGTCGGCGTGCGGATCGGTCCCGACGGCTGCACCCCTCTGCCGCTTCATCCAATCCGTCTTCTTGTAAAACTAGCACTTGCTTGGTATTATACTAGCAAGTGCTAGTTTTACTTGAGGGGAGATCATCATGCCGGAAGGCAAGCGGGTCGCGCCGACGCGCGACCGGATACTCGACGAGGCGTTCGGGCTTTTCGCCGATCGCGGGTTCCATGCGGTTTCCGTTCGGGACATCGCGGCGGCCGCGGGCATCAAGGACGCGTCGCTGTACAACCATTTTCCTGGAAAGCAAGCCCTGTTCGACGCGATCATCGCGCGCGAGCTCGACCGTTTGCGCGCGATGTTCCAGCCGAAGGGCGTCCTGTTCGACGTCGGGGACGACCCGCGGGAATACGACCCGTCCGATCCCCGTGCGCTTGAGAGGCAGGTGCATGAATCCGTCAGGCCGTTTTTCGAAGATGCTTCGCTGCGGCAGCTGCGTCGCCTGCTCGTTATCAGCCAGTTCGAGAGCGAGGACGCTGCGCAGGCGTACCGCCTTGTGTTCATCGAGCGCCCGCTTGCCTTGCAGCGGTCGGCTTTCGAACATGGAATGGCAACGGGGACCCTGCTGCGCGACGACGCCGCACGGATGGCACTGGAGTTTCAAGGCCCGGTGTTTCTCATGCTGCATGCTGGCATGACCTGGGACGAAGCGAAACCGAAGGTGAGCGCGCTCCTGGCGTCGTTCCTGCGGCGCTACGGCGCGGCGGGGAAGGCTCCTGCGGGCGCCGCTGCGCCTTCGGGTTCTTCGGAAGCAGCTGATGAAAGAGGACGCTCATGACGTGCTTGGTGGCATACGCATCTCAAACCGGGTTCACGCGCGCGTACGCCGAGTGGATCGCGGACGATCTGGAATGCCGGGCCGTTGCGTACGGTCAGGCGACCGACGAAGACGTGGCGGCGTGCGACGTGGTGGTCATGGGAGGGTGGTTCCATGCGGCCTCGCTTGCCGGAGGATCGTGGCTGAAGCGCATGCGCAAGGCTCATCCGAACGTCCGCTTCGTCGTGTTTGGCGTGGGCGCGACTCCTGTAGAGTGGACCGATCAGGTGGAAGAGGGCTTGGCCCGCGCGCTGCCTTCGCCGGACTTCGACGACGTGCCGCGCTTCTACCTGCGCGGAGGCTTCGACTACGCCAAGCTGGGCCTACGCGACAAGCTTATGATGAAGCTGTTTCTCAAGGCTCAGGAGAAGGCGGCGCAAAGCGACGAGCGAGCCGCTGCGATGCTGGAGGGCATGCGCGAGGGCTTCGACGGCACCGATCGGGATGCCATCGTCCCCGTGGTTGTCTGCGCGAGGTCGCTGCTGGACGAGGCGGTGCGACCGTAGCGCCGCTCCGTGCGGTGCGCGCGCTGCGCGCTGTGCCACGCCGACGCGGGATTGCCCATCGTGGCGCTTAGCCGGCCGCCGTACAATGGGCCGGACGGAAAGGAGCGCGCGACATGATTCGATACGATGCGGCTATCGCGGATGCGATGATGGTGAACGTAACGGCTCAAAAAGAGCTCGAGAGCCTGGAGATATTCGAAGCCGAGCGGGGGCGCGTGGCGTTTCGGCTCGACGTGCCGCAGGAGGTGTTGAACTATCACGGCACCATCCACGGCGGCTTTTTGGCGACGTTGTGCGAGATCGCCGCAGGCATGGCCGCGTATTCGTGCGGCGTGAGCAACGTGGCGTTGACGAGCTCGGTCAACTTCGTCAAAGCGGTGGGGGCCGGCCCCCTTGTCGTAAGGGCGAAAACGTCCCACGAGGGTCGCAGCACGGTGATCGCGCATTGCCGGGCCGAAACGCCCGAGGAGCGGTTGGTGTGCGAGGCCACGTTCACGCTGTTCGTGCTCGGGCCGCTTGAGCGGGCATAGCGGTCCGAGCATCCGGGCGCTACCCCAAGAGGAACGCGATCTTCTCCATGCGCTCGGCGATCGGCACGCCGAAGGGGCATCGGGGCTCGCAGGCGCGGCAGGCAATGCAGTCCGCAGCCGTGGCGTCGAGGGCGTCGTAGTGCGCCTTGACCGATGCAGGGGCCTCGCCTTGGACGGTCGCCAGGTCGTAGAGCTTGTTCGCCATGGCTATGTCGATGCCGGAGGGGCAGGGGGCGCAATGTCCGCAGTAGGTGCACTGGCCGTAGTAGGCATGCTTGGGGGCGCCTGCCAGAACGGTCGCGTAATCCTTCTGGGCGTCGCTCGCGGTTTCGTAGCGCACGGCGTCGGCAACGTGCGCTGGCGTGTCGAATCCGGCTAGGATGCTGGCTGCGGCGGGCCGGGTGAGCGCGTAGTGAATGCACTGGATGGGCGTGAGGGCCACGCCGAACGGCGAAGCCTCGGCGCTGAACAGGCGCCCCCCTGCGTATCCTTTCATGATGGTAAGCCCCACGCCCTCCCGTTCGCAAAGCGCGTAGAGCTCGGCTCGAACGGGGTCCATGCCTTCGAGCGCGTCGTCGTAGTCGAAGGCGAATGCCGTTTCCAGGCTGGTCGTGGCCGGCAAAAGGTCGAAAGCCGGGTTCACGCTGAACATGATGACTTCGATCTTGCCCGAGCGCGCCGCCGCCTGCGCCACGTCGGGGCGATGTGTGGACAGTCCGATATGGCCGATGACGCCGCTTTCCTGGAGCTCGTGCACGTAGGCGAAGAACGGTCCGTTCATGATCTGGTCGAACTCGGCAAGGTCGTCCACGTAATGGATCATGCCCACTTCCACGTGATCGGTTGCCAGGCGCGCGAGCAGGTCTTCGAAGGCGTTGCGCGCAAGGTCGAGGTCGCGCGTGCGCACGTACTGCCCGTTTTGCCAGGTGGATCCAATGTGACCTTGGATGATCCACCGATCCCGGTTGCCTGCGATGGCCTTTCCCAGGTTGCTGCGCACGGCGGGCTCGGCCATCCAGCAGTCCAAGATGTTGATGCCGGCCTGCATGCAGGCGTCGACGACGGCTTGCACCTCGCTGGCGGACTTGCGCTCCATCCACTCCGCTCCGAACCCGATCTCGCTCGCTTCCAAGCCGGTGTTGCCCAGTTTGCGATAGCGCATGTGGTTTCCCCCTTGTTGCTCGATTCCTTTTCGGGCGTCGTTTCCCGTCCGCCCGAGCCTACGCTTTGCCGCAGTTGGGGCACAGGTCGCAGATGAAGCACTCGCCGCATTTCGGCCGCCGTGCGATGCAGGTTTCGCGGCCGAACAGCACCCACTGGTGGTTGATGGGACCCCACCATTCGCGAGGATACAGCTTGAGCAGCGCGTCCTCGGTTTTCGCGGGCGTGTCGGCGGAGGGTCCTGCAAGCTTGAGCTTGTGCGCGATTCGGAACACGTGCGTGTCCACGGCGATGCCTTCGACAATGCCGAACGCCTCGTTGAGCACGACGTTCGCGGTTTTGCGGCCCACTCCGGGAAGCTTCTGCAGCTCGTCGATGTCGCGCGGGATCTGGCCGCCGTACTCGGACACCACCAGCTGCGCGCACTTGACCACGTTCGCAGCTTTCGTGCGGTAGAACCCGATGGTGCGGATGATCTCTTCGACGTCGGCTGGATTGGCGGACGCCAGGTCGGCTACGGTGGGGTAGCGTTCCCAAAGCGCCGGCGTTACCTTGTTGACGCCCTTGTCGGTGGTTTGGGCGGACAGCAGCACGGCGATGGTCAGCTTGAACGGGTCGCCCCAGTAATGCAGCGCGCATTCGGCGGCGGGGTAGTGCTCGTTCATGCGCTGCGCGATTTCGATGGCGCGCTCGCGTTTCGCTTTCACGGTTTCGCGGGGCAAGGGATCCTCCTTTGCAGGATGCGATTCGGATGCGGTCAAGTATAGTGAACTTTCGGGTTGGTGTCTGCTTGCAAGACGGGCTGCGGGTGTTTTCGGCTTCGCTGGCCGGCTGGTTTCGAGATCGTGTCAAATCGAACGAGTTTTGCTGGTCCTCAATCAAGAATAAAGCGAGTGCGCAAGTCTTTGACCAGGCATGATAAAAAACGTCCTTCGATCATTTTGCTCAGGAAGGCGAAAAACCGCCGCAAAACTCGCTCGATTTGGCAGCGGCTCGATCCGCCGGTGCAAACTGCCTGTTCGCGGAGCGGACGAATCGAAGGCGAGGGAGCGGCTTGCGGTTTGCATCGATGTTCTTTGTCGGTTGCGGCCGGTTGCCCGCGCCTTCCGCGCGGGCTTTAAGGTACACTGGTCGACGCTCGTGCGCGCGCTGTGCGACGGGCGCATACGCAACAAAGCTGCAAGCCGCCCATCGCGGCTTTTCGTGCTGCTCGGATAGAGAAAAGGGAACGACCATGCTCATCGACTCGCTCACGTTCGCATTGGAGAAATCCGGGTGCCTTGACGCGTTTTGGGACAAGCTGGACGCGGGCGAGGACGGCGCGCTCGGCGTGGCGAACTCGGCGCGCCCCTTCCTGATTGCCGCCCGTTTCGCGCACAGGCCGCAAACGACCCTGGTCGTGGTGGCGGGCGAAGACGCGGCGGTGTCGTTCGCGCGCAGCGTGGCGGCTTATCTGGGCGACGAGCGTGTCGTCCGCTTTCCCGAGCGAACCGACTATCCGTTCAATCCCAAGCCCAGCGACGCGAGCATCGTGGCGCGTCGCATGGAGGCCGTGCATGCGCTTTCGACCGGACGGCCGGTCGTGGTGGTGGCAAGCGCCCGTTCGCTCGTGCGCATGCTGGCTCCGGCCGGCTCGTCGGTTGCAACGCCGGTTGTGTTCGAGGCCGGGAAGGAACTGGGCGCTATGGAGGGCGCCGACGCGGCGGGCATCGCTTCCTTCGAGGACGTGGCGCTCGCTTTGGAGGAGCGCGGGTACCGCAACACCGGCGAGCTTGACGGGCCGGGCACCTTCGCCGTTCGCGGGGGCACGATCGACGTGTACCCGGGAAACCTGGTGTACCCGGTTCGGTTGGACTTCTTCGGCGACGAGCTGGACGAGGTGCGGCGCATCGTGCCCTCCACGGGCCAGACCATTCAGGCGCTTGCGCGCGTGGAGGCGTATCCCGTGATGGAGTTCTCGTGCTCGAAAAGCGCTCTTGCCCGAGCCCGCAAGAAGCTCGAACGCCCAGCTCAGATGAATGCCGCTTTACGCGATGCGCTGGAGAAGCTGGACGGGGGCCTGCGCTTCGACGGGTCGGACATGCTGCTGCCCTACCTGTACAACGAGACTGTGACGCTGGGCGCCTATCTTCGTCGCGACGCGCTTTCGGTGCTGGTGGAGCCGCGTTCCCTGTTCGACGACATGACGCATGCCTATGACGACATCGCGGGTCGCGCGAAGGGCACGGGCATCGCCCTCAAGGGGCTGTACGCCGAACCCGGCGCGGTCAGCTTCGGGGAGGGCCAGCGCGCAACCTACGTATCCATCATGCGCGTGGGCGGGCACGTGGACGACGAGCTTCCCGTGAAGCGCGTGGAGGTAGCGGGGCATCCCGACAAGCTGTTCGGGCGTTTGCGCAGCTTGGTGGACACCGACTACACGACGGTGTTCAGCGCGCCGAACTTCCGGGCGCGCCAGGACATGAAGCTGGCGTTCGTGGACCACGGCCTGCCGATCCAGGAGACGCTTGACGTCGAGCAGGATCCGAACGAGACGGAAGGCGCGGCCAAGCGACGGTTGCGCCGCGGCGTGGTGAACGTGGTGGACGTGGACGTGCCGCTGGGCATGATCATACCGAAGGCCAAGCTTGCGGTGATCAGCGTGTCCGATACGCAGGGCGCGTCGACGGCGCGTCCGAGCAGGCACGTCGACATCACGGAGATCACGTTTCCCTACAAGCCGGGCGATTACGTGGTGCATGCCGCCCACGGCGTAGCCCACTTCAAGGAGCTTGTGCGCCGCGACGTGGACGGCACGGCGCGCGACTACCTGCTGCTGGAGTATTCGGAAGGCGACAAGCTGTACGTGCCGGTGGAGCAGCTGGACCGCGTGACGCGCTACGTGGGTCCGGAGGGAGCGAGCCCGCGGCTTACTCGCCTGAACACGGCCGATTGGTCGCGCGCCATGAAGAAGGCGCGCGCCGCCACGAAGAAGCTCGCCTTCGATCTGGTGGACGTGTACGCGCGCCGCGCCACGGTGCAGGGCTACCGTTTCGAGGCCGACACGCTGGCGCAGCGCGAGATGGAGGAGGCGTTCCCGTACCAGGAGACTCCCGACCAGCTTGCCGCCATCGCCGACGTGAAGGCCGACATGCAGTCGGCCAAGCCGATGGATCGCTTAGTGTGCGGCGACGTGGGCTTCGGCAAGACCGAGGTGGCCCTGCGCGCCGCGTTCAAGGCGACTCAGGATTCGAAGCAGGTGATGGTGCTGTGCCCGACCACCATTTTGGCGCAGCAGCACTACACCAACTTCAAGGAGCGCTGCGAGCCGTTTGGCGTGACGGTGGAAGTGCTCTCGCGTTTCCGCACGCCGGCCCAGCAGGCGGCGGCGCTTGCGGGCTTCGCCGACGGCAGCGTGAACGTTTTGGTGGGAACGCATCGCCTGCTCTCCCGCGACGTGAACCCGCACGATCTGGGCCTGGTCATCATCGACGAGGAGCAGCGTTTCGGCGTGGGCCACAAAGAGCAGATGAAGAACCTGCGCGAATCCATCGACGTGCTGACGCTTTCGGCAACGCCCATTCCGCGCACCATGCAGATGTCGCTTTCAGGGGTTCGCGACATGAGCCTGATCCTCACGCCGCCCGATGAGCGGCGCGCCGTCGAGGTCCACGTGGGCGAATGGGACCCCGACGTGGTGAGCGCTGCTATTCGGCGCGAGCTGGCGCGCGGCGGGCAGGTGTACTACGTGTCGAACCGGGTGCGCTCGATCGACGAGGCCGTGCGCCGCGTGACGGCTGCCGCGGGCGAGGCGCGCGTGGGCGTGGCTCACGGCCAGATGACGCGCGAGCAGCTGGAGCGCGTCATGGAGGACTTCAGCGCTGGCGAGCTCGACGTGCTGGTGGCCACCACCATCATCGAGAGCGGCATCGACAACCCGCATACGAACACCCTCATCATCGAGGACTCGCAGCGCTTGGGTTTGGCGCAGATGTACCAGCTCAAGGGCCGTGTGGGCCGGTCGTCCACGCAGGCGTACGCCTTCTTCATGTTCCCCGAGCACATGGAGCTTACCGAGGAGGCTGCCGCGCGCTTGACGGCGTTGAACGAGCATACCGACTTGGGCAGCGGCATGCGCATCGCCATGCGCGATCTGGAGATACGCGGAGCGGGCAGCCTCATGGGCGCCGAGCAGTCGGGCAACATGTCCGCCGTCGGCTTCGACCTGTTCGCTCAGATGCTCGCTCAAGCCGTGACGGCTACGCGCGAGGGCGACCTGAAGGCCGTCGATCAGCTGCCGCCGGCCTTGTCCGACATCACGGTGAACGTGCCGGGCCATACCTACCTGCCCGAGGACTACGTGCCGGAGGCGGACGAGCGCGTGCTGTGGTACCGCAAGATCGCGTCGGCGGCGACCGAGCAGGCCGTCGAGGACGTGTACCAGGATATGGCCGACAAGCGGCCCGATATGCCGCAGGCCGCGAAGAACCTGTTCGAGAAGGCGCGCATCAAGGCATTTGCGAACGAGCATCACATCAAGACCGTTTCGGTGACGGCGGGTCGCTTGGTGGTGGAGCCGATCGACGTGTCGCGCGACCAGATGACGCCGCTGCGCCGTGCGGGCGGACGCTACCTGGCCGACAAGCGCAAGCTCCAACTGCCCCTGCGCTATTTTAAGCTTGACGAGGGCGATAACCTTCTGGGGCCGGTCGCCGAGTTTCTGAAAGAGCTGGCGAAGTGACGGGCGAGGCCGTGCGGGCGGGCGAGGCGTTTTTCCGCCAACGTTTCTGGCGCGGGATCGCGGCTGCTTTGGTGGGCGCGTCGCTGTGGGGGTTCTCGGGGGCGTGCGCGCAGTTTTTGATCGCGGGGTACGGGGCTTCTCCCGCGTTCATCACGGCGGCGCGCATGCTGGGGGCGGGCTTGCTGTTCTTGGCGGTGCTGCTGGTTCGCCAGCGCGCGCACGTTCTGGCGATGTTGCGCGATCGGGCGACTTTGGCGCGTTTGGCGGTGCTGGGCGTGGTGGGGCTGTATCCTTCTCAGATCACGTACACGATCGTCGTCGAGTACACGAATGCCGGCACGGCTACCGTGCTGCAATGCATGGGCATCGTGTTCGTCATGCTGTATGCGTGCTTGTCTACAAGGAAGCTGCCGCAGCGGCGCGAGCTGATCGGCTTGGTTTTGGCGATGGCGGCAACGTGGCTTATCGCCACGCAGGCCGATCCCGGAGCGTTCGCGGTGCCGGTTGAGGGCCTGCTGTGGAGCGTTGCAAACGGCTTGGCAGTCGCGTTCTACATCGTGTATCCGAAGCGCCTGTTCGCGCAGTGGGGAAGCTTGCCCGTAACGGGGCTGGGTATGTTCGCGGGCGGGTTGGCGGCGTTTGGAATGTGGCTGGCGGGCGCGGCCTGGGGCCAGCCGCCGGTCGTTCCCGGCTTCGACGCGGCCGGCTGGGCGGTGGTCGCGGCGATCATCGCGGTGGGCACGTTCGCGGCGTACGGTCTGTATTTGCATGGCGTGTCGGTGGTGGGCCCGGTGAAGGGCAGCCTGCTGGGGACGATGGAGCCGCTGGGCGCTACGGTGTTCGCGGCGCTTTGGCTGGGAACGGTGTTCACGGGCGCCGATTGGGCGGGCTTCGCGCTTATGGTTGCCATGGTGTTTCTGGTTACCGGGCAAGAAGCCGCAACCGAAGGGCAAGACCGCTAAACGCTGTCTTTCAGCATGAAGCTTGACGCGTTGCGCTACATCCCGGCCAGTTTCCTGACGGTGTTCGCCGTCCTGATCGTCAGCTTGCCGCCTATGCGCGCACTCGCGGTCTTCGACCACCAGTTGGTCTTGCGGTACTCTTTGCGATCGAACGACCAAAAGATAGCGTTCCGGTAATGCTCTATCCGCTCCAGCCCTTCTTTAGGTTCTCCTATTTCGTGGAGG
>NZ_DBFOSR010000007.1:0-21823 GCF_048427265.1 Paraeggerthella sp. | reverse complement strand
GCGCCTACCACCACGGGGCGCGGCTCGCCGCTCGCCTCGAACGTCGGCCCGAGTTCCGGAACGGCAAGCGGCGCATAAGGCTCGTGGCGCTTCACATGAGTGCCGGAGGAAGCTCCCGCGCTCGCCCGCGAGCAGGCTTGCACAAGGACGCGCTGCTCCATCGAAGCGTCGGAAAGAACCACGCCAAGCGTCGCCACGAAGTGCACATCCCGCTTCTTGCGCGCATCCACGCTGCGCTTGAGGACGCGAACCGAATCCACGTCCCCCTCCCGCACGCCCAGCGCATCCGCCGCGGCAACGCGAACGAGCGCGTCGCCCTTCGACCCGGCGACACCCGCATCAAGCGGAAGCCTCACGTTCGAAACCTCAAGCACGGCTCGCTCCCTTCGCTCGACCGGCGTCGACCGCCAGTTCGTTGGCTGCCGCGCGGGCTGCCAGCATGCCGCTCGCCCACGCCCAATGCAAGTTGTACCCGCCGCAGGGCGCATCCACGTCCAGCGCCTCTCCCACCGCGAAGAAGCCCGGTATGCGGCGCGCTCCCATCGTGCGCGGATCGAACGCGTCGACGGCAAGCCCCCCGCGCGTCACTTGGCATTGGCGGGCATCCCCGATGCCGCGCACCGTCAGGGACAACCCTTTGAGAACATGCGCCAGCTTCGGCGCATCCTTCTTGGCGAACGGGTCTTCAGGGCGCAGTCCCGCCTCCTTCAACACGGCATGGGCCACCGCGGGCAGCAGCATGCCCCGCACAAGCGCATCGGCCGAGCACGGGCGACCGGCCGAACGCAAGCGGGCGGCGCGATCGAGCAGAAGGCCCTCCGCCTTTTCGGGCGCGATTTGGGGAAGCAGGTCAATGCGCAGCTTGTCGCCCGGATGGGCGAAGCGCGACAGGTTGAACACGGCGATGCCCGACACGCCGTAATCACGGAACAGCACCTCGCCAGATTCGCGAGCCTTCTCGGCGCCGTCCGCGCCCACCAGCGAAACGCAGCAGCGGACGCGAACGTTGTTGAGCGGCTTCACCAGGGCGGTATCCGTGCGCAGCGCGCCCAGCACGGGACGGCCGCTCGCGCATGACAGCCCTTCCGGCAGCTCGATCTCCTCGATCGCCCTGCCGCCAACGGCCACGATCACGGCATCGGCATGCCGCACCGCGCCGTCCGCAAACCGAATATGGAGCCGATCGCCCGCGCGCTGCGGCGCATCGACGCGTTTGGCAACGCAATCGCACGCCAGATGCACCCCCGCATCCTGCGCAGCCGAGCGCAGCACGTCCAACACGCTGGTCGCCTTGTTCGCCAAAGGATACAGACGCCCCTCGCCCTCTTCGCGCCAGAGCAGGCCCAAGTCGGCGAACAGGTTGTGAACGGGGTCCTCATGCGATTCTAATTCAGGTTCGGGATCGGCCTCAAGCTCGGCCAAAGCCTGCGAGACGAACGTCGGATTGCGGTATGCGGCAACGTCGATGCAAGCATTCGAGAAGTTGCAGCGGCCATTGCCGGTTGCCAGAATGGATCGACCGACGCGGTCGCTGGCTTCGTACACCGTCGTCTCCACGGATCCGGGGGCAACGCCTCGAGCGCGCAGAGCGCGGACGGTTTCAACAGCGGCCGCGAGCCCCGCCGCGCCGCCTCCTATGATGGCAAGTTTCTTCATACCGGCCATGATACCGCAAGGCGAGGCGAGCCCCGCTGCAGCGCAACCGCTTATCGCAGGATCCTCGCAGCAGGTAAACGACGCGGGGACAGCAGCCGGCTCGACCCTCGACGCGCTCGGCGACGCAGCGGCGCGGCGGCAACGGTCAAGAAAGACACCCGCCGCCGAGCCGCCATCGACATGCGCCCGCCTGCGTTGAGGACGGCGCTGCACTTTCTGCTCGATTTTGCACGCAATGTTGCGCTTTTCGAGGCGCAAGCCCTCTTCATCGCCTTCCCTCCAAGAGCCGTATTCCATTATCCCAGTTCACAAGGACGGGGCTTTTGAAGATGCGAGGCGGTGCGCAACATTGCTGTAAAAATCGGGCAGCTAGGGGCGCTGGAGGGCGCTGGCGGCGCTGAGAAAATCCTGACGGCGAACCAGCGGCGCCGCCCGACCACCGGGGCCCATCACGACCGATCGCAGCCCGACCGCTCGAAAAGACAGCGTACGTCAGCACGTGTCGATTCCGGTTCAACATAGAGCCCCCTGCAAAACCGGGAGCGCGGGAAATGGGAACGGGTGCGCGAGGAGGAACGCGGCGACCCCGGAACGCGAAGGGGTTGTTTCGGGCCTGGAAGCTCGACCGGATCACTCCTTCGGATCCCGAGCGCGCGGACATGCGGGAGGTTCGCCTCCTGGGAACTCGAGCGCCTTGCGGCTTCGTCATCTGGACGTTTCGCCTCTTACGCAAACCTTACCGCATGCGTACCCGGTCCTTACCTGCACCGTACCCGCTCTTTTCGCGGCGCTCCTATACTTCCGCTCGGCAACCTTTTCCACGCCGAGCGCACCTGCGCCCCGCCGTCGCGGCCCAACCGGGCAAGCGCCAACCAACTATTCGAGCAGAAGGGCTTTCCATGGAACATGCGTCATCCTTTTTCGAAACGAGCACGATCGGCGTGTCGCGTCGATCGTTCCTCAAGCTAGCAGCCGTAGCCGGCGTGTCCCTTGCGGGAGGCATGCTCGTGTTCCCCGATCAGCACGCCGACGCAGCGTTCAGCCCGGCCCCCGGCCAAGCTTGGCCCGCGCTGCAGGACGGGCACGTGCGCTTCACCGTGCACAGCGACACGCACGTAGGCGCCGAGGCCCGCAACTCCTACGCGCAGAAGATCCCCGCTGCGTTTTCCGGGATCTACGCCGCCGCGCCCGATGTGGCAGCCCACTTCTTCGTGGGCGATTCGGCGGACACCGGCACGCCCGCGCAGTACGATGAGCTGGCCTCGCTCCTCAACGCGAACGCGCGCAAGCCCGTTGGGATCGTAATGGGCAACCACGAATACTACAGCTGGCAAGGAAACAAGGAGAACGCCCAGGCTGCGTTCAAGGAGTTTCTTTCCTCCAAGCTGGCCGTAGCGGGATCGTTCCAGATTCCGGGAGGCGCGAACGAGGGCCAAACCGACTGCGATTTCATCGTGGGCGGAAGCGGCGGCTACCACGTGCTGGCGCTCTCGTCCCATCCGGGCGGCTACGACAACAGCTGGTACGGCGACCGGCAGGACTGGATTCGCGAACGCCTGGCCGCCGCGCAGGCGGAAGACGCGAACAAGCCCATCTTCATGTTGACCCATCATCCCTTCGGCAACACGGTCTGGTACAGCACGGGCGGCAGCTGGAACGGCCAGTTCGGAACCAACAAGTCCGACCGAACGGGCAACGACATGGCCTTTTACCATGAAATCGCAGCGGCGTATCCCCAGATCGTTCACTTTTCAGGGCACACGCACATCCCCATGGCCGACCCGCGGTCGATCTACCAAGACAACGGCTGCACCCTTATTCAAACCGCCACGTTCGCCAACAACTTCTGGACGAAGGGAGGCCAGGACGAAGGGTACAACAACGGCGACTACAGCGGGGGGAGCCTTTTGTACGGGCACCCCGCCGACGGAGACGACGCCAACCAGTGCGAGCTGGTGGACATCGATCCGGCAACCCATGTCGTGACCGTCTACCGCATGGATTTCCGCGAAGGCGCATGCCTTGGCGAGCCGTGGTCGTTCAGCCCGAACGACCAAAGAACCAAGGTCTATACGTCTGCCGCCATGGAAGCGCGCAGCCTTCCCCCTACGGTAGAGGCCGACGCCGCCGTCAGGGTGCCGAACGACGACACCCTGACCTCGTCGGGAGCGTCCTTCGCCATCACCGCGAACAAGGTGCACGCGGACGCGACCGGCTTGGACAACGATATCGTCCTGTGTTATCGCATCGAGGTTTTCGAGGCGGATTCCGACACGCCCCTGTACGATGCGCGGTTCATGTCCGAGTACTACAAAGCAAGCCAAAACCGCGCAGACGAGTTCGTTCGCCCGCTTATCGGCGCGGCCCTGGCAGAGAACACCGCGTACACGCTCAAGGCCTACGCCCGCAATGCATACGGCAAGGAAGCGCTTATCGGCCAGACCGAGTTCAGGACGAAGGAGCGCGAGGTGACGCCCCTTGAGGACCCGCTCTTGTCCGTGGATTTCGCGCAAGGATCGGCCGACGACCTCTCTGCCGCGCCCCATGCGATCAAGGAGTTCGGAGCATTGGAGCTAACTTCCGACCCCCTGTTCAACAAGCAGGTCGGCGTATTCGGAGGCGCCGCCGCGGCGGCGTACGCGTTCACGAGCGAGGACTACGCGCGTATCGGCACCGGATGCACCCTGGAAGTGCTGTTCCGGTTCGACGAAGAGCCCTCCAGCTACTTCGAGCTGTTCTCATCGGGGCAATCCCGCGGCCAGAATCTGGAGTACTACCCGTCGAGCAGCTCCGACCCCAACGGCAGCCGTCCCAGCTTGCATTACTACACGTCGCCTGAAGGCGGCGGGTGGAAATCGACCAGCGCCTATGTCGACACGCTTGCCTGGACGCATGTCGTGGCAACGTACGACGGCGTCGAGATGAAGCTGTACGCGAACGGAACGCTTGCTTCGCAGTTCGCCAATCCGGGAACCCTGCCCCCGCCCAGCGTAAGCGGCGGCGCGCCGTTGCGCTGGTTTTTGGGCGCCGACACGAACGCGCAAGGCGAGCCCGAACATGCGATGGTCGGACGCGTGGCGTTCGCGCGCCTAAGCCCCGGCGTCGCAACCGGGGACCATGTCGCAACGCTGTACGCAGCCTCCGCCGTCCCCGCTTCCCCGATACAAGCCCCAACCGCATCTGATCTGGGGAAAGCCACGGTAGGAGAACCGTACGCCATACCCTCCGTATCGTTCGAGGACGTCAACGGATCGACGATGCAGGCAACGCCCTTCGTGACCGATCCCGACGGCAACCCCGTCGCCCTTGAAAACGTCGAAGCGCAAAAAGCGACCGGCAGCACCGAAGGCTCGGCGCCGACCTGGCAGTTCACGCCCGCTGCGGCAGGGACGTACACGCTAGCCTACGCAGCCGGCTACGCCTCGGCAACGACAACCCTAACCGCGGCGTTCGCCCCCGAAAAGCCGGGCAACGATCCTGAGCCGGAAGGAGGATCCGGCAGCGGCGGAAGCGGCCAGGGCGGCAGCGGCGGATCGAGCGGCACCGGCAGCGGATCGGGCACCGGCAGCGGGTCGGGTGGATCGAGCGGCACCGGCGGCAGCGGCAGCAGCACAACGATCGGCAACCCGGCGAAAACCGTCAGAACCGGCGACGCATCCTGGGGCGCGGTCGCAGGCGCGGCGGCCATCGCGGCCCTCGGCGCGCTCGGCGGCGCGGCGGCAAAGCTCAAGAAAGGCGAGGAAGAAGACGACTAGCCGACGCGCTCTGCGCACAAGGCAAACTCGCGACCCCGTAAAAAAGAACAGCCCGGCGTCAATACGGCGCCGGGCTGTTCGGTGCGTTGTCGAGACGAGCACCGTGCAAGCTGCAAGCTACTTGCTCTCGAGCACGGGAATCTCGGTATCGTCCGCCTCGTCGAGGTTTTTCTCCCACACGTAATGTTTGGTCTCGCGAGCGATCAGCCCCGAAAGCAACAGCACGACGATGATGTTCGGAACGGCCATGAGCGCGTTGGTGATGTCCGAGATGGTCCACACCAAATCGCCGATGCCGATGGCGCCCAAGAACGCCACAGCTACGTAGAGCACCTGGTACGGGCGAATGGCGTGCTTGCCGAACAGGTACGTGACGCAGCGGTTGCCGTAGTACGACCAACCCAGGATGGTGGTGTATGCGAACAGAATCATGCCGATCACCAGGATAGGCGTGCCGATGTAGGGAATCGACGCGAACGCCGCGCTTGTCAGGTCGGCGCCAGCGGAAACCTGACCGCTCTCCATGATGCCGGGGTTCGCGATCATCGTGGAAACCAGCACGATGCCCGTCAAAGCGCAGATGACCACCGTATCCCAGAACGTACCGGTCATGGACACGAGCGCCTGGCGTGCCGGGTTGCGCGTGGACGCGGCCGAGGCCACGATGGGCGCGGAGCCCAAGCCGGACTCGTTGGAGAACAGGCCGCGCGCGCAACCGAACTGCAGCGCCATCATAAGGCCGCTGCCCACGGCGCCGCCGAACGCAGCCTTCGGCGTGAAGGCGCATTCGAAGATCAAGCAGATAGCGGGCCACACGTACTCCCAGTTCATTCCAATGATCACGATACAGCCCCATGCGTACGCGATAGCCATGAACGGAACCAGCTTCTCGCATACCTTGGAGATGATCTTGATGCCGCCGAAGATGACGAGCGACACCATGATGACGATAGCCAACCCGATGCCCCACGCGGGAACGCCGGGAGCGTTCGAGGTGATGATGCCCGTCATCGCGCTGGACTGGACCGCGGATCCAATGCCGAACGAAGCCACAGCGGCGAACAGGGCGAAGGCGCCCGCCCCCAGCACGCCGTACCAGGGCGTCTTCCCGTCCTTCTCGAACGCACGGCGCCACGCGTACATCGCTCCGCCCAGCATGTTGCCGTTATGGTCCTTCACGCGGTACTTCACGGCTGCGTACGTCTCGGAGTACTTGGTAGCCATGCCGAACACGCCCGTAAGCCACATCCACAGCACCGCGCCCGGACCGCCCGCCAGGATGGCGGTGCCCACGCCCACGATGTTGCCCGTGCCGATGGTGGCCGAAAGCGCCGTGGTCAGCGCACCGAACTGGCTGATATCCCCCGGTGCGTCCGGATCCTTCGTTACCGACAGCTTGATGGCCGTCGGCAGCTTGCGCTGGATGAATCCCGTGCGAAACGTCAGGAACAGGTGAGAACCCAGCAGCAGAATGATCATCGGCGGGCCCCACACGAACGCATCGATGTCGCTGATAAGCTGAACGATGTCCATACCCCAACCCCTCTCTCTTTCCTTGTGTACGAAAGCAGGCGAAGAGTCTATACCGAAGCAGGTTGCACCGCCCCGGCAAAGCGCTGGGCATCATCGGCGCATGGCCAGAACGATGGAAGCCGTTTCGGTATGGGCACTTTCGCACGCTAAAGTACCCGGATTATAACGAGGCAGCACGTTGCAGCTTGATACCAAATGCGAAATTGTCAGCGAACGGCGCCGCGGGCAGGGGGGACGAGCGAAAACGCGCATCCGCGGACGAGCGGGCGAGCCCTACTTCCCTTCCAGCTGCGGGATGGGCGTGTCGTCGGCTTCGTCAAGATTGCCGTCGTAAATGTAGTGCCGCGTTTCCCGAGCGACCATGCCGGACAGCATGAGAACCACCACGATATTGGGAATGGCCATGAGCGCGTTGCCGATATCGCTGATCAGCCAGACGACGTCGCCTACGCCGATAGCTCCCAAAAACGCCACGGCCACGTACACCACCTGATACGGACGAATAGCGTAGCGCCCGAACAGGTACGTGATGCAGCGGCTGCCGTAGTACGACCAACCCAGGATGGTGGTGTAGCTGAACGCCACCATGCCCAGCACCAGAATAGGCGTTCCGATGTAGGGAATCTTCGAGAACGCCTCGCTTGCCAGCTGGGCGCCCGAGTACAACGTGGGATTCTCCAAGATGTCGGAGGCGATGTCGGGATGCGCGAGCATGGTGGACACCAGCACGATGCCGGTCAGCGCGCAGATCACGACAGTGGACCAAAACGTGCCGGTCATGGCAACAAGCGCCTGCTGAGCAGGGTTGCGGGTGGAAGCCGCTGCCGCCACGATGGGCGCGGAGCCCAGGCCGGATTCGTTGGAGAACAGGCCGCGCGCGCAGCCGAACTGCAAGGCAACCATGATGCCGCTGCCCACGGCGCCGCCGAACGCGGCCTTCGGGGTAAACGCGCATTCGAGGATAAGACCGAGCGCCTGACCCAGAAGCGGACCGTTGAGCACGAGGATGACGATGCATCCGCCGGCATACGCCACGGCCATGAAAGGAACCAGCTTCTCGCAGACTTTGGATATGGATTCCACGCCGCCGAAGATGACCACCGAAACCAGGATCACGATCACCACGCCCACAGCCCATGCGGGAACCGCAACGTTCGAGGTGATGATGCCGGCCATAGCCGACGCCTGCACGGCCGATCCGGTGCCGATGGCGGCAATGGCCGCGAACGCCGCGAACGCGACCGCGCCCAGCTTCGCCCACCAGGGAGTGCGCCCGCCGGGGCCGGGATCCAGTTCGCCCTTGTCATTGCGACGAAACGCGCGCTCCCAAATGTACATGGCGCCGCCCAGCATGGCGCCGTTATGGTCCTTCACGCGGTACTTCACCGCCGCGTACACTTCCGCGTACTTGGTGGCGATGCCGAACACGCCCGTGATCCACATCCAGAACACGGCACCTGGACCGCCCGCCAGAATGGCCGTGGCCACGCCCACGATGGAGCCCGTGCCGATGGTGGCCGCCAGCGCCGTTGCGAGCGCGCCGAAGTGGCTGATGTCGCCTTTGCCCTCGGGATCCGAGGTGAGCGAGAGCTTGATGGCCTGGGGCAGTTTACGCTGGATGAAGCCCGTCTTCACCGTAAAGAACAGATGCGAGCCCAAAAGGAGCGCGATCATGGCCGGGCCCCATACAAAGCTGTCGATGGTGTTGAGAATCTCAAACATAATTTCGCTATTGTACCCCCGCACGAACCGGCGAAGGAAAATTCCCGTCGGGTATACACAAACTGTAACCTAGCGTGCGAAACATCGCATCGATGCCGCGCTTCGCACGCTAGGTTCACGAAACCGGCGATCTGCCGAATCGCCCCAGCTCGTCGGGTACGGGCCTACCGCCGATGGTAGATCAGGTGGCACACATCGTCGCCGCGCGCGATGGTCTTGGGCAGGTCCAGTTCGCAGCCGTACGCCTCGCCGATGCCGCGATCGCCGCACATGGCCCAATCGCACAGGTTGGAAATCTCCTCGTCGGTGCAACCCTGCTTCTGCCACGCCTTCACCAGCGGGCAGTAATGAAATTCCAGCTCGAACCGATCGTCCTGCACGTCTTTGACGTCCATCTCGAACACCATCTGGGCCGGCTTGCCGAACAGCCCCTTCTTGAGGCTCTTCAAACTATGCGTGCCGCCGCCCTTTGCAACCAGCTCCGCCCCCTGAAACAAGCCGCAGCGCTTGACCGCTGCCGGCGCGAACGTCGCCGGATCGGCGCCGGCCTTCGCGGCCTCGTCCGTAAGCAGGTACAGCCAAAGCGCGCGGTGCTCCAGCAACTCCCGAATAGCCTTCACCAGCGGGTTTTTGATCCGCGGCTCGTTCACGACCCCGCTCTGCCCCATTGCTCCCCCTTCGTCTTCCATGGCGTGCGCCATGTCTTCGCGTACCGGCATTATACGGGAGCGGTCCGCCAGCAGGCAAAAGAACGGCCCGGCAGCAGGCCAACCCGCCCCGCCGCGCATTGTCGCCCGAAACGTACGGTTTCTCGGCGAAAACCGTACGTTTCGGGCGACAATGCGTTCACGGAAGCGCTTTCGATCCCGTTGGACGTCCAACGTTGCGACGCCCAGCGTCCAGCACCCAACGTCGCAACGCCGGGCGCCGCAACGCCACAAAAATTCGATCCTGTCCGCATTCCGTGAGAAACGCTTGCCACAGATCAGCGAGGTGGTTACAATGTGCGCCATGGATTCTGTTTCAGGGCGAGGTGCAATTCCTCACTGGCGGTAATTCGGCCCGCAGCTTCGCGCTGCAGCAAGCCGAGAGTCCGCGACCCTGCGTGGCGCCATGCTGTGCAGGCTGATTCCGGTGAGATCCCGGGACCAACGGTATAGTCCGGATGGAAGAGGCAGAGATCCGCGAACGCAGCGCACGCGCGCTTTGCATCGGCGGACCCAACAAGCCTGTATGGAAGGAATTCATACGGGCTTGTTTTCTTTTTTGGCCGGAAAACCTGACCCGCACGCAATCGGCCTGGAAAGAAAGGGGTTGCCATGGCAGCCAACAACAAAGACGCTCACGCGCCCGCATTCACCAACACGAACAAATGGGAAACCCGCCAATTGGTCACGATGGCGCTGCTGTGCGCGATCGGCGTACTGCTTTCGTTCGTCGAATTTCCGCTGCTACCCGGCGTGACCTGGCTGAAATACGATGCCTCCGCCATGCCGGCCATGGTATGCGGCTTCGCGTTCGGCCCCGCAGCCGGATTGTCGGTCGGCATCGTGGGCGCCGTGATCCACGGCATCTTGTTCGCCGACTTCTCGGGTGCGCTCATGAACATCCTGGTAGTCACCGGTTTCATCTTGCCCGCAGCCATCGTATACCGCAAAACGCGGTCGTTCAAGGGCGGCGTGCTGGGCCTTGTCCTGTCCGTCCTTGCTGCAACGCTCATGGCCATCGTGGGCAACCTGATCATCACGCCGGCGTGGCTGGGCGTTCCGCTTGATGCGGTGATCGCCATGATCATCCCCGTCCTTACCCCGTTCAATTTGGTGAAGGGCGCGCTGAACGCCGTTTTGACCTTGATCGTGTACAAAAGCATCTCCAACCTGATCACCCCGAAGAAAAAGCAGGTCAAGGGGCGTTAAACCCTTCTTTTCCCAGGGCTTTTCAGCAGACCAGCCGTCGGCGGCCGCAAGTTTTGACCGCCGACGAGCTCAAGCCGAAGCACGGAAAAGGGCACCGCCCGGCAACCGCACTCGCGACAAAAGGAAAGAAGGACCGCTGCTTATGATCGAGTTCTCCAAGGTGGGATTCACATACGACGGAGAGGCGTTCGTGCTCGACGGCGTGGACGCGCGCATTCAGCAAGGCGAGTTCGTGTGCGTTCTCGGCGGAAACGGGTCGGGCAAATCGACGCTAGCCAAGCACGTGAACGCGCTTCTAACCCCCGACGAGGGCAGCGTCACCGTGCTTGGCCGCGACACGCGCGACGAGCATGCAACGTATTTCATCCGAAGCAACGCAGGCATGGTGTTTCAGAACCCCGACGACCAGCTGGTTGCCAGCCTCATCGAAAACGACGTGGCGTTCGGGCCGGAAAACCTGGGCGTGCCCACCGAGGAGCTGCGCCGGCGCGTAGCGGACGCGCTGGCGGACGTGGGTCTGCAGGGCTACGACAAGCGCGAGACCGCGGCGCTGTCGGGCGGGCAGAAGCAGCGCGTAGCCATCGCGGGCGTCTTGGCCATGGAGCCGGACATCCTGGTGCTCGACGAGGCGACGGCCATGCTTGATCCGCGCGGGCGCAAGGGCCTTATGCGTGTGTGCCACGAACTGCACGATCGCGGTATGACCATCGTCATGATCACGCATTTCATGGAGGAAGCGGCTCAGGCGGATCGCGTCATCGTGCTGGAGAACGGCCGCGTCGCCTGCGACGGAACCCCTCAAGAAGTACTCGTACGAGCAGAGCTGCTGGAAAGCCTGAACCTCGACGTACCGTTCGCCGCCGCGCTTTCGCTTGCGCTCAAGCAGCGCGGCGTGCCCGTAGGCATGCATGTTGAAACCGAAGCCTTGAAGGAGGAGCTATGCGCATTGCTTTCGAAGGCGTAAGCTACTCGTATTCCGACCCCGACCGTCAAGAAAAGCGCAAGCGCCGCCTGAAGAAGCGACGGGAAGCCGGCGTGACAGAAGAGGCGCCCTCGCTTGAAACCCACGGCAAAGCCGCCTGGGGAACGGATCCCAATGCCGTATGGGCGCTTCGCGACATCAACTTCTCCCTGGAAGACGGGGAATTCCTTGGCGTGGCCGGCCACACCGGAAGCGGGAAGAGCACGCTCATCCAGCACATGAACGGGCTGGTGAGTCCCACGCGCGGACGCGTGCTCCTTGATGGGAAAGACCTGGCCGACAAGCGGGAGGCACAGGCGTGCCGCGGCAAGGTGGGCCTGGTGTTCCAGTACCCCGAGCATCAGCTGTTCGCCGCCACCGTCAACGAGGACGTGGCGTTCGGGCCGCGAAACCTGGGCGTGCCCGACGAAGAGGTGCGGACGCGCGTGCGCGCCGCCCTGGAGAGCGTGCGCTTGGACCCGGACGTCGTGGGAGACAAAAGCCCCTTCGAGCTTTCCGGAGGACAGCAGCGGCGCGTGGCGTTCGCCGGGGTTTTGGCCATGGAGCCGCAGGTGCTGGTGCTCGACGAGCCGGTCGCGGGGCTCGATCCCGTGGCGCGCGAGGAGTTCCTCGCCCTCATAAGCGAATTGCACGCCGGAGGGCTCACCGTTGTGATGGTGTCGCACAACATGGACGACCTGGCCCGTTTCTCCGATCGAATCCTCGTGCTGAACGAAGGCAGGCAGTTCGCGCTAGGCACGCCGGCCGAGGTGTTCGCGCAAGGCGACGAGCTGCGCGCCATCGGGCTGGACGCGCCGGCCCCGCACAAGCTTGCAGCCGAGCTGCGCTCGCTGGGCCTTGACCTGCCCCGCCAGTTGTACAACGTGGAATCGCTTGCCGACGACCTGAGGGCGCTGTACGAAGCGGAGGCTCGCCATGCCTGACATCGCGGTCATCGGACGCTACTGGCCAGGGACAAGCCCCGTTCACCGCATGGACCCGCGCGCCAAGCTGCTGCTTTCGCTTGCCCTCATGGCGGTGGTCTTCGTTGCGAACGTGGGAAACTTCTGGGGGCTTGCCGTATGCGCCGCGTTCGTGTTCGGATTCTTCGCGTTGGCGGGCATCCCGCTTCGATCGGCGTTCAAGTCCATCGCGCCGCTGGCGTTCATCGTGGTCATCACCGCGCTGCTGAACGTGTTCTTCGTGCAGGGCGGGCAGGTGCTGTTCGAGTGGTGGATCTTCCGCATCAGCGAGGCAGGTATCTGGCAAGCTGCGTTCATCGCGTGCCGGCTCCTCTTGCTGCTGCTGGGCATGAGCCTTCTTACGCTGACCACGACCACGCTCGATATCACCGACGCTTTCGAGTACCTGCTGCACCCTTTCGCACGCATCGGAGTACCGGCCCACGAGCTTTCCATGATGATGGGCATTGCGCTTCGATTCCTGCCGCAGTTCACTTTTGAGCTGCAAACCGTCTACCGCGCGCAGATCAGCCGCGGGGCAACGTTTTCCAAGGGGAAGGTGCGCATGCTGGCCTCCCTTATGGTTCCCCTGTTCACCAGCGCGTTTCGCCATGCGGAAACGCTTTCCTCGGGCATGGACGCGCGCTGCTACCACGGGGGGACCGGGCGGACGCGCCTGCATCCGCTTGCGTACTCGCAGCTTGACGCACGAGGCACGGGGGTAATCCTGCTCATGCTGGCGTGCGTCATTGCAACCAATTTCATACCGAACTAGCCGAACTGGCAACAGCCCCCACTGAAGAGAGGAACGCCCCATGAACGGAAACGAAACCATCGTCGACTACCTAACGAGCGTGCCCGCCTGGTATCTGGCCACGTGCGACGGCGACCAGCCGCACGTGCGGCCCTTCAGCTTCGCCGCCATCCAGGACGGCCGCATTTGGTTCTGCACCGCAACCACCAAAGACGTGTACCGAGAACTGAAGGCCAATCCGAAGTTCGAGCTGAGCGCCTGGAAGCCGGGGAGCGGCTGGGTCATCATGCGCGGGCAAGCCGATTTGGAAGACCGCGCGAACAGCGAGGTGCGCCGTGCCGGGTTCGAGCACATGACCGGACTCGGCGAAAGCTACGATGGACCCGAAGACGAGACGCTCACGTTCTTCACCGTGACGAACCCCGAAGCATGGGTGTGCGACATCGACGGCAGCTGGAATCCCGTCGAGTTCTAAACTCGGCAACGCAAACGAAAGCGGTGCAGCACGCGCGGCGACGACCGGAGGTCCACCCGCCACGCTGCGCCGCTTTCGCGCTTGCTACGCGAATATGCCGGAGCTGTGGCCCTCCTTGCGTTTTTAGTGAAGTATTCCGTACGCCGAAGGAAGGCTAGCGCTGGGTGAAACGAAAGTCGTACACTGTAGTTCACGACCCGTCAATAGAATTGAGTGTTGCGAGGTCAGAGTATAAAAAGCCCCGCTCCCCCGTTAGAGCAAGAGGTTGAGAACCATGGATGTAAACGACTACGATGCGCTCATGGAAGCCATCAAGGGCAGCGCTTCGAAGATCTTCGAGCTTGCAAACACGGAAGAGGAAGTCTGCCGTCTTGAAAAAGCCATCCACCACGAAGTGATGTATCTTGCGGCCATCGCGCAATCCGACCGCATCAAGCCACCGCAAGGATGGGATCTGCTCGGACGCTAAACGACGGCACGGGGATTGCTCCCCGCGCCGTTTTTACTTTAATCTGCAAAATCGTACAGGTCCTTCGTCGCCGCCCTGAAGTCCTCGTATACCTCGGAGGCTACCGCCTCGTCCTCGACAAGCTCGAAAGCCGCGGGCTGGCCTTCTTCGTCGAGTTCCGTCACTTCCAGCAAAACAACCTCGCCCGACGAGCCGGCCGGCTCGTCCTCGCTGATCGGGAAAAAGAACCCGTAGCTTCGGCCTTCGTGCAGAATCAGACCCAGAAACTCCAGCTCCGTCTGCTCGCCAGTCTCGTCTTCGAGCACGATGGCGATGCCCTCCTCCACCGGCGGACAAAAGTTAGGGGCGCTTCCTTCACGCATCGCGGACTCCTTGCTCCTCGCATGTTCATTGGCGCTAGGGTACCACAAGCACCTTGCACCGCGCGCGTTCGAGCCGGCAACGACAGACAAGCGCCAGACGGCTGGACGGGCGGCACACCGCAAAGGAAGGTCCCCTGCCAGGGGACCTTCCTTTGCATCGAACGCCCAGGGAGGGAAGGGGACGTCCGTGCAACAAGGGGTTGTTACTTCGTCAAGCTATGCAACGGGCCTGACCCGCGCTCGGCGCTTTGCCATCCTTCGGGCAACGGAGCATCATGGCATTCGTTGCAGGTCATCGTCGACGTGCCGTCCACCGAATGACATGTGACGCAATCCCCGGCAGCCAAGTGCGCTTTATGAGGATTGAACCCTTCGATACCCTGGTAGTTCTCGTTCGCCGCGTTGATGGTGTCGCGCGTATGGCAGCTCAAGCACACCTTGTTGTCGAACGATTCGACTCCGTCCAGCTGGCCTTCCACATGCACGGCTTTCAATGAACCCGTCGGATACGTCGCCTCCGCAGCGCCCTGATCGTCGCCTGCCTTCGGCGCACATCCCCCTAATGCCACCGCCAGAGAAGCAGCAAGCATCACGGGCGCCAAAACCTTCAGCAGCTTCCCTTTTTTCACGTTCAGCACCTTCTCTTCCTAGATGTTTGCATGAATGTAATCGAGGCCCAGAATATCCTTGACGGCCAGCCACGCAAAGCACTGGCCATGTCCGATGCCAGAGCCCATCACGTTGGGAGGATACACGTTGCCGTAGAACGATCCGGCGGTGTTGCCGGCAACGTACAAACCCGGAATAGGCATGCCCTTCTTGTCGAGAACGCGCTGCCGCTCGTCGTTCTTGAGTCCGCCACGCGTCGAAGTCATCGACGAACAGTGCTTCGAGGCGTAGTACGGCGGCGTGTCAATGGGGTTCATCCACAGCGGATCCTTGTAAAAGTCAAGATCTTCGCCAGCTGCGCACAGCTCGTTGTAGCGCGCGAACGTGGCCATGAAGATGTCCTTGTCGAATCCGCAATGCTCGGCCAACTCTTCGATGGTGTCGAACTTGAACGTAATGCCGTTCGCAACGTTCTTATCCACTTCTTCTTGGGTGTTCGAGGCGGTATAGTCCTCCACCATGTAGCCACCCTCAGGAAACTTCTCTTTCCAAGCGCTATCCCAAATGCTCCACGCGCAGCCATCCGGCGTACACGTCAGCTTGGGAATGGAGGGCGACTGGAACGGCAGATTCTCAGCCATGAGGCGTCGGCCGGCTCCATCGACCATGAGCACAGGCAAGTTGGCAACGCCTGCATAGAAATGGGTGCCGTCGAACGTAGTGGGCAGCGTCCCGTCCATCATGACAGCTGCAAACGGCCACAGATCGCCGCAAGCGAACTCGTCCATGTCCGCCCCGATCCACATGCCCATCTTCTGGCCGTCGCCCGTGTCGTTGGTATTGATGTTGTAGCGAACGATCTTTTTCAGCGACACGTTGTAATGCGCCATCATTTCCCGGTCAGCCGCCATATCGCCCGTAGCCAGCAGCACGCCCTTCGAAGCGTTGTACTTCACGTACTCGCCCGACTCGTTCTCGGCGATAACGCCCGTGCACCGTCCGTCGCTGTCTCGGACAAGCTGAACGGCAGGAGTGTTGTAATGGAAAGTTGCTCCCTTTTCGGAAGCGTATGCCTCCATAACGCCCGTCCAGTCCACAGGATCACCCGTAGCGAAGAATCCGCCGTCTTTCTGCGCGAAGAAAATCATCTGGGCGAACGCCTGCCACAGGGGGCTTGCGCCCGGCATGCCAATGCCGTCGTTCGTGATCTTGTAGTCGAGCGATGCGGCGGGAATCAGCTGGTAGCCCTTCTCGTTGAAGATCTTCTCGAGCCAGTTGATGTAGGGACCGGAGTTATCGAACCACAGACCGTAAGCCGACGTCCGGCCCTGCACTCCATTGGTGATGGCCCATGTCGAAGTGACGAACTCCTTGCGATCGGTGGTCAACCCCAACTTCGTCTGCACATCGGAGTTGAAGCCGGCAGTGCACAAGCGGAACAAGCCGTACGTGCTTCCTTTTTCCACCACATGCACGTTCGCGCCGCTCTCGGCCGCAAGCATAGCGGCAGGCAACCCGCAGATGCCCGCACCGCAGATAACGATATCGCAATCGATCGTCTCGGCTATCTCGCTTTCGGCAATGGGGTCAGGTGGCGTGAGGAATGCAGGCTGCCCGGCCTCAGGAGCCGCAGCCGCATTCGCATCATCGGCGGGAGCCTTCGATTCGGACTCCGACGCCCCACCGCTGCAGCCGGCAAGCCCGAATGCTGCCCCAGCTCCGACCATCGCAGCTCCGGTTAGAAATCCGCGACGAGACATTCCTTGACCACGCATGCTTTCCCTGTTCAACATGACGTCCCCTTTCCTTGATCCATCCCTTTAACCGACCCCTTGTATCGAGCGATCGGCTCGCAACCGATCCTACGTGTTCAAGGAGAGGTTAAGAAATCGGTAACTTCACAGCACTGCGGGCATTTTGCTAACCTGAACCGCTAACCCTCGCTAACCCTTGAAGGGGTTAGCGATTTATCTCTACCGCGATCGTGCGTTATGGGATACTGTCGTGATGGGGAGCTTTGGGAGGGGAACGCATATGGGAAACGAAAGACGCCTAGACGTCTTCGCGAAAGTGCGGAGCGCCGTAGCGACCACGCGAAAGAAAGCGAGCGCGGACGGACTGTTCGTTGGAACGTCGTGCATGATCGCCCTGGTGTCGTACACGCACTACACCCCCGCGCTCGCGCACGTTTCCCCCGAAGAGTTATCGTTCTCAGACGTCACCTGCCTTCTGGGCGCAATTACTTCCTTCATACTGCTCGCCCTCTCCAAAAGCGATCGACCCGTCTTTGCAAAGCCTTCCGTCATTTGGATCTCGAGCGCATGCGTGCTAGTCAGCATTCTCGCGTTCGCTCTGTTTCCAACAATGGTACGCGTATCGCCTTTGCTGGTTACCGTAATAGGAGGAGGCCTGTTCGGAATTTACCTTTCCGTCATGGCCGTGTGCTGGCTATGGGTATACGCGCACAACAGCGCGGCTACCGTCATTTGGAACATCATGTTCTCCGCCTTCGCCGGATCGATCATCCTGTGGTTCATCGTCGGCATGGACACGCCACGAGTTGCATGCAGCCTGGTGGCGCTGCTTGGAATAGCCGCTTTCACACTTACAAAGCGCATGGCCCTCTTGCGAAAAGCGCCACCCGATCAGCTCGTGAAGGAGTCGCAGGGTCACGCACCCATCCATATCACCATCTCCACGCTTTTGTTCAGTTACGCGTTCATGGTGTCGCTCTCCTTCGCCGGACTCGAACACTTTTCCCTCGCGTTTTCCGCAATCGCCATATTGATACCCTTTTTGCTGGTAGGCGTATTGATGCTCTCCTTCAAGCGGCTCACCACCTTATCGCTGCTCAACATCGCCGTGCCCATCATCGTGACCGCAACCCTGTCGGCTTCGTTTCTGGATCTCAATCCAGTAGTCACATTCGATCTTGCGCTCGTTGGCATACTGCTGTTTCTCGCATACGCAGTCGTGCTCCTATGCGCCATCACTGAGAAGTTTGATTCCCGCGCATACCAAACGTTCTCCCTTCTCATGATCGGATACTTCGGCGGGTGCATTCTTGGCAGAGCCGTTTCCGCGTGGGCGATGTTCGGCTCTGCGCTTTCGCACGACGTCGTGGTGCTATCCTCGGTGCTAGCCGTCCTTTCAGCCATGCTTCTGTGCATTCGAAACGGATTCATACCCAAACAGCTGATCGCCTTGTTCGACCCCGATCGGACAAGGAACGAAGGGGATCTGCCAAGCGAGCAGGTTGCACGCATCACGCAGATTTCCGCCCAATGCAATTTGGGCGCTCGCGAACACGAGGTGCTCGAACTGCTCCTGAAGCAAAAGACCGCCAACGAAATAGCCACCGAAATGACTATCGCAAACGGAACTGCGAAATCCCACATCAGGCACGTATACAAAAAGCTTGGAGTGCATAGCCGAGAAGAGCTCTTCGAACTGATGGGACTTTAGGCCCCGCAAGGAAACGGCCCCGGTGTCCGGGGCCGTTTACGTTACTTCTTGTCGGGGCGCTTCTTGCGCTGCGCCTTGGGCGGCTTGTGCTGCGTCTTGCCAGCATTCGAACCGTGATTCGAACCGGCCTTCGCCGTCGAAGCGGAAGCGGCGCCTGCGGCCTTCGCAGCCTTCTTGGGCGAGGCGCCCTCCGCCATGGCGTTCGGGTTGCCGAACTCGTATCGACCGACCTCGGGACCGAACTTCTTTACCAGCTTGGCGTAACGCGGCTCGCGCGTCTTCCACATGGCGTACAGCGGGGCCGCCACGGCAATCGAGGAGTACGACCCGCAGATCAAGCCGATGGACATGGCGAATGCGAAGTCCTTCAACGTCTCGCCGCCGAAGAAGAGCATGGCCAGCACCGGAATAAGCGAGGTCAGCGTCGTGTTGACGGTACGCACGAGCACCTGGTTGATGGAATGGTTCGCCATCGTCATGAACGTGCACTTGACGTCGTCGGCCTTCATGTTGTCATTGATGCGGTGGAACACGACCACCGTATCGTAGAGCGAATAGCCCAGAATGGTAAGGAGCGCGGCGATGGTGTTCGGGTTGACCTCGCGCCCAACCAGCGCGTAAATGCCCATGACCAGCACCAGGTCATGCAAAAGGGCCACGATGGCCGTCACGCCCATCTTGTACTCGAAGCGAATGGCGATGTAGATGATGATGAGCACGATGGAGACGAGAAACGCGATGAGCGAAGATTGGATGACGCTCGCGCCCCAGTCCGGCCCGATGGTGGTCACCTCGAAGCTGTCGGTGGAAAGCCCCAGCTTATCGGCAACCTGATTCGCGCGCGACGTGGCTTCTTCGGCGCTCGTGGTGGTAGTGCGCACCAGGAAGCCTTCGTCCCCGTCGGCGTTGGTGGTCTGGATAACGGCATCGGGCTCGCCCGCATCGTTGAAGGCGCCGCGCATCTGGTCGATAGACACCTGCCCGGTATTATGGAACGAAACCGACGTGCCGCCCACGAACTCGATACCGAAGTTGAGGCCCTTCACGCCCACCACGGCAAGCGACGCGCACACCAGCACGGCAGCCACCGTAAGGAACACCTTGCGGTGGCCTAGGAAGTTGACGTCATGCTTGATGAACTTGCCGCGCGGCTTGCGCGCCTTCGCAGCCGCCGCCTCGCCCGCTTCTCCAGCAGCGCGCTCCGCCGCCTTCTCGGAAGCAGCCGGATCGATGGCCTCGCCAATCTCGGCCTCGGCCACGGTCGTCCCCTCCGCAGACGCCAGCGCAGCGTAATCGCTCGCCGCCTGCTGGCTGTCCTTGATGCCCCAGAAACCGGGATGCTTCGCGATAACGCGCGGCGCAAGCACGCGGATAAGCGGCGCCTTGAACAACAGCATCATGAGAATGTCGCACGCGATGCCCAGGGCAAGCGTCAAGCCGAAGCCCTTGACCGAAGCGCTGGCCAGGAAGAACAGCGAGAGAGCCGACACCAGCGTAACCAGGTCGGCATCGATGGACGTGACGATGGCGTGCTTCACGCCGGTGATGGACGCAGCGCGCACGCTGCGACCCATGCGAATCTCCTCGCGGAAGCGCTCCATGGTAAGAATGGACGAGTCGGCGGCCATGCCGATGGTCAGAACAATGCCCGCAATGCCGGCAAGCGACAGGCTGAACAGGCCGAAATGGGAAAGCGTTGCCAAAATGCCCAGGTACAGCACCGCGAACACCACCATGGCACCCGCCGTGATGAATCCCAGGCCCCGATAGAAGAACAACAGGTACAGCATGACCACGGCCAAGCCGATCAGCGCGACCAGCACGCCGGAATGGAGCGCATCCTGCCCGAGCGTCGGGCCGACTACCTGGCTTTGCGCGTACTCGAAGCTCACCGGCAAGGAGCCGCTTTCGAGCACGGTCTGCATCGATTTGGCTTCCTCAAGGGTGTAGCCGCCCGTGATCTGCACGTTGCCGTCGGGAATCTCGCTTTGCACGGCAGGGGCGGATTGCACCTCGCCGTCAAGGATGATGACGATCTTGCCCTTCGTTGCCGCAAGCTCCTTCGTCGCAGCGGCGAACGCCTGGGCCCCCTGGGAGTTGAGCGTGATGTTGACCGCGTAATCGGTTGCCGTGTCCGAAGGCTTGCCGACGGAAACGTTCGTAATGTCGGCGCCGGTCACGAGCGGCGTGTACGTCCCTTCGGCCACCTTAAGGTGCTCGGTTTTACCCGAGGGGAAGGAGTTTCCCAAAGCGTCGGTCACAGTTCCTTCAGAGCCGTACTGCCCGCTTTCGATTTTCGATTTGACGTCGGCATCCGTAAAGGAATCGAGGCGCGCGAACTCCAACTTGCCGGTCTTGCCGATGGTGTTGAGCGCATCCTCGGTGTTCGTGAGACCTGGAATCTGAACGAGGATCTGGTCGGTTCCCTGTACCTGCACCACCGACTCGGACGCGCCGAGAGCGTTCACGCGGCTTTCGATGATGGCGCGCGACTTCTCCATTTCGTCGGCGGTTACTTGAGCGCCGTCGGCGCCCTTCGCGGTAAGAACCACGGACAGGCCGCCTTGAATGTCCAGGCCTTGGTTGATTTTTTCCTGGGGCGGCGTGAACATAAAGATCGAGCCGACAACCAGCAACGTGGTAACGACCAGCAACCAAACGTTGCGCCGGTTCACCGACCCGGATTGCTTCTTTTTCGCCTTCTGCGCTGCCGCCATGTGACGCTCCCTAGTTCGTAATCTCAGATACGCTGGAACGAGGCTCGATCGCCCCGCACGATAACTGCCCTATTGTGCCACAAAACCAGGGCAAGCGATACCGGAGGCCTTTTATTCCTGATAAAGGTTAAACCGAGAAAACGCAACGTGAAGAACCACGATAGAGTTGGTCGAGAAATCGAGCGGAATCCGAATAGAACCGCTTCGGAAACGTGCTAGATCCGCGCTAGGTTCGCGCTAGATCCGCGCCGGAACCGCGAAGAAGCGCGCGAGCTCCGCGCTGGACGCACGCCATCTGCGCGCTAGGCCGAGCCGCTATCATGGAAGGACGGATCACCAGGCGGCGAGGCTCCACGCCCCTTTCCACCCATGCCCCCGACGAAGGGAAAAACGGGAGGAGGTGGACGCCATGACCGATTTGGCTTTGATTACGGCGGCCGTCGAGCTGATCTCCAGCGTTATCGCGC
>NZ_DBFOSR010000006.1:0-15026 GCF_048427265.1 Paraeggerthella sp. | reverse complement strand
CGTGCAGTGCCGCCTGTGCTCCGATGCATGCTTGAAGAGTTGCTTGACCGTAAGCTCTACGGTGAGCACCGATGAGCTGTTCGACTTCGAGCCGCGCCTCATCCATCTGCCGAACCCTCCGAAGCGCACCGGTATTCTGGGAAGCTTGAAGCGCTAGTCCGGCATGCGGATGCGGGCGGAAGGGCGATGCTCGCATCCGTATGTTCTGCTGTCGGTCGGCGGACGCTTGCCCGATGCGCCGAATTGCGGGAAGCGCCGTTTCTCTTGAAGGACCCGCCAGCGACGATCCTTTTGGCGATGCTGTGCAGTTGCGCGCCCTCGATTTTGGCTTTACGATCGCCTTCCCGCCTTCGGGGGTGTGCTAGGCTTTAAGCCTGCCGGATAAAAGGAGGCCACCATGCATGCAAGCCAGATTCGCGCCCTTGCTCGGAGTGTTCTGCGGGGCATGTGGGGCGTTGCGCTCGTCGTCACGCTGGTAGCCGTGATCATGGGCGACGTGAATGTTGCCGTATTGCCGTCTTTCACCGTTCAGGTGGGCGAGGCTTTCTATACTGTCGGCAGTTCTGACGGATTCCAATACTTGGCGCGTATTCCTTTCGCGTTCGAGCCCGCTCCCTTCGCGTTCGAACTTGCTTTTGCGGAGCCGTCCGGCTTTCTGAGCGTTGTCGTCGGCATCTACGGCGTTGTTGTTCTGATAATCGGCGGGGCGGTGCGTCAAGGGCTTTGCCAGTTCAATATCAACCTGATCAAGAAAGACGCCCCTGCGGAATTCAACGTCTTGTTCTCGAAGTTTTCGAATCTGGGCAAATGCTTTTTGCTGAATCTTGCCATGTGGCTCCTCATTTTTGCATGGTCGCTGCTGCTTATCATCCCGGGCATCATCGCCGCCTACCGCTACGCTATGGCTCCCTACATCATGGCGCAAAATCCGGATATCGGCGTAATGGACGCCATCGGCCAGTCCAAAGAGTTTATGAGGGGGCACAAAGGCCGGCTGTTCTGGTTGAACCTGACCTTCGTCGGTTGGGTGCTCCTGTCGGTTCTGACCCTTGGGATAGGCTTTCTCTGGCTGAACCCCTACATGGAGGCGGTGCAGGCGGCTTTCTATCTGGAGCGAACCGATCAGCTTCCAAGCACGTACGAAAACAGCTCCGCTTTCATCTAGCTCAGAGAATCAAGGCGGGACAAGCGTTTGCGCTCGAAGTTCTTGGAACGAGCTTTCGAGCCTTCGGCGAGGTTGCCATATGTCGATTTGTAAACTGTATTGAAAACGAGTACAGAACTGTTGTATAAGTAGGTGCAGCAGACAGGGGCCGATTGTCCTCGATCGGCCCATTCGATTTTCGGAGTAAGTATGAACAGCGATTTCATGGTAGCGGTGCACGCGCTTGTGTATTTGAACCATAAGGCGGACACCGTTTCGAGCGAGGCGCTTGCCGAGAACATTTGCACGAATGCGGCGCGCGTGCGCAAGGTGATGGTGCCGCTCAAGCGCGCGGGCCTGGTGTCGACGCGCGAAGGAAGCGTGGGCGGATACCGATTCGCGGCCGATGCTGCTGAAGTGAGCCTGCGAACGGTGGCTGACGCTTTGGGCGTGCGTTTCGTCGAATCGACCTGGCACAGCGGCAGTCATGACATGGATTGCCTTATCGCGTGCGGGATGGCCGATGTCATGGACGGCATCTTCGCCGACCTGAACAAGCGCTGTTTCGAGGAGCTTGATCGCACGAGCGTAGCCGACATCGATGCGCGCATATTCGAGCCGAGCGCTCGAGACGCCGATCGTGCGACGCATCCCCATTCGCTGATCCCAAGCAATTCGACCGATTAGGAGACGTCCCATGGGTTTTTCTCTCGAAACGAGCATTCCCGCTTTGACGGTGTTCGTGCAAGGACTTCTGAGCTTTTTCTCTCCCTGCGTGCTGCCGTTGATTCCGTTGTACGTGGGCTATCTTGCCGGCGGCGCAGGCAAGGTGGGCGAAGACGGGCTCATCGAGTACCCGCGCAAGAAAGTGTTCGTGAACACGCTGTTTTTCGTTGTTGGCGTGAGCTTCGCGTTCTTTTTGCTGGGCTTTGGGTTTACGGCGCTCGGGCAGTTTTTCACGGGCAACCAGCGCGTGTTCTCGATGGTGGCAGGCATCATCATGGTGGCGTTCGGCCTGTACATGCTGGGCGCGTTCGGCAAGACGCGCCTGATCGAATCCGAGCGTCGCCTACCGTTCAACCTGGGCTCGTTCGCTATGAATCCCCTGGTCGCCTTGGTGTTGGGCTTTACGTTCAGCTTTGCGTGGACGCCGTGCGTGGGGCCGGTGCTGGCAGGCGTTTTGCTTATGGCGTCGTCGAGCGCGTCGGCGGCGTGGGGCTATGTGCTGGTGGCCGTGTATACGCTGGGCTTCGTGCTGCCGTTTTTGATGGTGGGCTTGTTCACCGGCGAGGTGCTGCGCTTTTTCCGCACGCACGGAAACGTGGTCAAGTACACGGTGAAGGTGGGAGGAGCGCTGCTCATCGTCATGGGCTTGATGACGGTGACGGGATGGATGAACGGCGTGACCAGCTACCTGTCTTCGTTCGGCGCCGCTCCCGCCGCGCAGGAGCAGCCTGCTGATGGGGCGGGCGATGCGGGCAAGACGAACTCGGACGAGCAGCCTTCGTCGTCCGCATCGTCGCCTGATGGGGACGCTGCTGGAAAGGGTTCCTCGGAGGATGCCGCTTTGGCTCCCATGGCCGATATCTCCTTGGTTGATCAGGATGGCGTGGAGCATAAGTTGTCCGATTATCGCGGCAAGACCGTGTTCCTGAACTTCTTCGCCACGTGGTGCGGGCCGTGTCAGCGCGAGATTCCCGATATCGAGGCACTGTACCGCGATCGTGGTCAGAATCAGGGCGATCTGGTGGTTCTGGGCGTGGCGAATCCTAAAACCGCCGATAGACCGCAGAACAGCGATGCTTCCGAGGGCGATGTGAAATCGTTCATCAAGGAATACGGCATCACGTATCCGGTGCTGATGGACACAAAGGGCCAGTTGTTCAGCGCGTACGGGATCAGGTCGTTTCCCACTACGTTCATGATCGACAAAGACGGTAACGTGTTCGGATACGTCACCGGCATGCTCACCGCCGACGTCATGAACAGCATCGTAGAGCAAACGATGACCGGCGTGCGGAAGTAGGTTTTGCGCGGAGGTTTCTGACCGCTCGTTCCGTTCTGGGCGAGCGGTTTTTTGTCTTGCGACATTCCGGGTGATGAAAGGCTCTCGCTTGCAGTCGATGCGGGGCTAAACCGTTTCTAGCCGTCCTAATAGTGCTCCTGGTTTTTAGGGTGCTTAGGCGCGGCGCGAGATCTCTTACTTTACAGCGTAAAGAAATCGCGTTACCATTTGCTTTACAGTGTAAAGAAAGCACTGGGGGAGTCCGGCTTAAACGCCGGACCAAGGCATCAACAAAGGAGGAGCAATGGGAGAAGCGGACGTTTCACGTCGTTCGTTCCTGAAGGGCGTCGGCTTGGCCGGGTTGTCCGCTGGGGCGATGGGCGCATTCGGATCTGCGGGCATCGCGTTTGCCGATGACGCGGCAGCTGGTGCGTCATCAAGCGATGCGGGCGATGTGTACCGACAGCTTGCCAGCGACACAAACCTGATTCCGGTAAACAAGGCTGCTTGCCCTGGACCGCGCGGGCCGGTCGGATTCGAGGATCGCGACATCGCTGCAAGCGAAATAGGGTCTACCGAAGACTGCGACATCGTGGTGGTGGGTGCCGGCATCGGCGGCCTTATGGCAAGCCTCAAAGCTGCAGAAGAAGGCGCGAAGGTTATCTGCATTGAAAAAATGACGAAAGGTCGCGGCTGCTTCGAGTGCTTTGGCGCCGCAGGTGCGAAATGCCAGGAAGGCACAGCTATCGACAAGGTGGCGCTGCTCGATGAGATATATCGAAGCGCATATTGGCGCGTGCGTCCTGAACCCACGCGTACGTATGTTGATCGCTCGGGGGAGGCTACGGATTTCTGGCAGTCGATGCTGGACAAGGGGCAAAACGGCTTCGTTATATCCAAGGTTGAAGGGGCTCCCTCTACTAACGGCATGCCTGCGTTGAACCCGCTTATTGATACCGAGCTGGGTTTTTACGACAGCCCCTCGCTTCCGCCCGATGCGGGCGTGCGTTCTGGCTATTCGGGCATTTACGTGTGCCTTGAAATGCAGGAAGTAGCAAAGCTCTACGACAATTTGGATCTGCGCTTTGAAACTCCCGGCGTGCAGTTGGTTCGTGACGAGTCCGGTCGCGTAAGTGGCGTTATCGCTAAAAGCGGTGATACGTACGTGAAGATCAATGCCGGCAAAGGCGTTATTCTTGCCACTGGCGGCTACGATGCGAACCCTGATCTTATGCAAGCCTGGACGCGACCGGAGGACTACGCGACGTCGAGTTGGTGGAATCCCGGTTGGGGGACTACCGGCGACGGACACCTGATGGGTATCAAGATAGGTGCTCAGATGGATTCTTGCCCGCAGCCGATCATGAACTTTCGTTGGGGTAATCCGGATTCGTTTTACGATGCACGTACGTGGAACGCTGTCTACTTCGCGCTTATGGTCAACGGTCAGGGAAAGCGCTTCGTGCGCGAGGATCTTCCGTTCCAGAGCGTGTCCAATGCTCAAAACGCCCAGCCCGGTTATGGAAAGAATTGCTGGCAAGTGTTCGACGAGACGATGTTCGAAGGCATGGAAGACGCGGTCGACGAGTTTAAGGAGAAGGGGTGGCTCTTCGAGGGTTCCTCTCCTGAGGAGCTTGCAAAGCAGTGCGGCGTAGATCCCCAGGGTCTCGCGGACACTATCGCACGTTACAACGAGTTCTTTAAGGATGGCGTAGACAGGGATTTCGGGCGTGATCTCTCCCAAACCATGCCGTTTACGGGTACGCGCTACTTTGCCCTGACTACGAATAGCTGCGTGCTAGCTACGGTTGGCGGATTGACTATCGACGGCGACTGTCGTGTGCTTGACGCGGATGATCAGGTTATCGAGGGCTTGTACGCTGTCGGCAACGCATCGGGGAACTTCTTTGCAGGGAATTACCCGCGTCATATTCCAGGAACGTCTATCGGTAGGGCTGTCACGTTCGGCTACGTGGCTGCCGAGCATGCCGTGAAGGGAGCGTAAGGAACTATGTTGAATGCGAACCGATCCGCACGCGTGAAAACTGTCGTTTTTGCCGCCGCGCTGTGCTTTTCGCTCGGGCTTGCGGCATGCGCGCCAAGCGGAACTCAGGAAAGCTCGTCGTCTGTGGCGACGACGCAAACATCTGGCGACGTCGCGGGGGCTTATGTGTCCGATGAGCAATGCTTGAGCTGTCATGGTGGAAGCTACGAGGCTCTTGCTGAAACTACGTCATCGTACGGAGCCAGCAACCCTCATGATTCTATCCACGGAGGTTACAATTCCTGCGTGAATTGCCATGCGAAGGACAAGGAGGTCACCGACAACCAGTGCCTCCATTGTCATGATTGGCCCCATAATCCCAAGACGGCCTAGGCGCGATTCGCCGCTTGTCTGCATAGCGGTTTAAGTCCCTGCTTCTTGATTGCGTAATACGCAGGCCGGCCTTTGTGCCGGCCTGATTGGTTTTCGCATGATGTGCGTCCGGCGCCTCGGGGCGCGCGAATCGTCGTGCTATGCTGATGATGAAACGTATGCGCGTCGGGAGGGAACATCGTGGGCTCGGAGTTTGCGAGGAATCGAAAATGCGGACTGAACAAGGACGTTATCGTTGATGCTGCCTACCGCATGATCGATCGCGATGGATTGAGCACGTTTACCATGCGCGCGCTCGGAGCGGAGCTGGGCGTTTCGGCCATGGCGTTTTACGCGCACTTTTCTTCGCGCGAAGAAGTGCTTGCGGCGGTGCTTACGCGATTCATGGAAACGATGGATACCGACCCCGTTCCCGGTGAACGCTGGGATGATACGCTGCGCCGCACCATGACCTCGATCCATCGGGAGTTCTTCGCGCACCCGCACATGCACGATGTGGACAACGGAATAGATCCGTTCGTTTCGTATGCGGGACTGGCGGCGCATACGGAAAAAATCGTATCCCTGCATCTCGCGCAAGGGATGCCGGAGGACGTTCTTGCCAAAGCATGGGCGATGGTCGATGCGTTTCTCTCGGGATTCAACGCCAGCGCAATCGGAGCCGCTCGTCTTCGAAGCGCAGAAGAGACGCATGGCGATGAGTCCTCTTGTCTGCCTCCGTGGCAACGCATCGTGCGCAGCGCCTATACCGAAGACTCCTTTGCCAACGGTATCGAGATGATCATTATCGGCGTGAGGGGGCTGGCTGCGCCCGATCCGTGCGAATGGCGCACTCCTGCCTAGACTGCAGATGGACATGCGAAGCGCCCACCGAGATAGGTGGGCGCTTCGTGTTGGAAGGTCGCGCGTGGGAGGGGTGTGCGCGACCGTAAGGGGTATTGCGCTATTTGGCTGCCAGCAGCTTGACCACATGCAGCGCCTCGGTCATGGTGCGACCGCAAGCTACGCCGTGCATCTGGTCGGGATAGTTGCCGCTGAACAGGGAGCCCGAGCAGTCGCCGGCGCAGTATAATCCTTCGATAGGCTCAAACTCTGCATTGAGGGCCTGGCAGTCTGCGTTGATGCGAACGCCGTCGATGGTGGTCAGCAGCGTGCCGCCCAGCGTAGCGCCGAAGAACGGAGGCGTGCGAAGCTCGGACAGGCGGTACGCTTCCTTTCCGAAGTCCACGTCTTCCTGAGCATCGAACAGCTCGTTGTAGCGTTCGCAGGTGGCCAGGAAGTTCTTCTTCGCGTCGGCGTCGAAGCCCAGCTTGTCGGCCAGTTCCTCAAGCGTATCGGCCATTTGCAGACGGCCGTCTGCAAGCTCCTTCTCGAAGTACTTTTCCAGATCGTACGTGCCGTCTTCGCGCCTGACCCGCTGAACGCCCATGCGGGTGCCGGCGCTGCAGCCCAATGTGTGGAAGCGCTGCACATCCTCGCCGAAGTTGCCGTCCCATACGCTGATGTACACGCCGCCAGGTTGCTGAGCCGCCGCGTGCGGCAGGTAGTCGTAGTCGGCGGACTCCAAAGCGAAACGCTTGCCTTTCAGGTTTACCTTCAAAAACGGCTGCGTGCCAGCGTTGAACTGGCCGTTGCTCGGGAACTGCGGCTTGCCGGCTTCGATGGATTCCTGGGTGTAGCCGGCGGTGGTTCCGGGAGCTACCAGGCCGCGGTCGAAGATCATGGTTGCGCTGGTGATATCCTTTACGGCACCAGCCCACAGGGCGGCTTTGATGCCCATGCCATCGTTGTTCTGGTTGTAGCCCAAAGCGGTAACCGAGGCGGTGGTGATGGGGGACAGGGCGGACAGCATGGTGGGGTTGGCGCTGTAGCCGCCCGTTGTCAGCAGCACGCCTTTCTTGGCGTTGATCTGGGTGTAGCCGTTGTCGGTCTTGAAGATGGCACCCGTTACCTTGCCAGACTCGTCGGTAACCAGCTTGGCTAATTCGTGCTTGTAGGAAATCTGGTAGCCGTTGTCGTTCATGATTTGCTCGAACAGCTTGTTGCGCTCCGGAATGCCGTCCCGTCCGCCTTCGGCATTGCCGTAGTGATGCTCGCCGCACGGAGTGTAGAAGGGGGTGGCGCCCATGCCGCCGGGCATTTCAAACTCATCGGCGATGACCTTCGCGCCAGCAGCGCTCATGTACTTGTCGACGTACTCGAACATGTCGTTGCTCTCGTTCATCCACATGTTGATGAGAGCTTGGTCGCATGTTCCGCTGGAATAGCGAGCCCATTCACCGTGTAGGCGAGCGCGGTCGGTGTAATAGCCCTGGTCGGTAAAGGGTTTGGTATCAACAGCGTTGAACCAATGGCGCGTGGCGCCCACTTCGGAGCCCTTCTCGCATAAGATGAAGTCCATCTTCTGATCAGATGCGTAGGCGCCTGCAATCATGCCGCCGTTGCCGGCGCCTACGATAAGAAGATCGGTGTCCTTGGTTTCCGTGATGTCGCTTTCGGCAATTTCGGGCGCAGATCCCAGCCAGTCGACGGTTATGGCGCTGCTGCCGTTGTCTGTGGCTACGACGCCATTGGGAGCTGCTTTCGCTTCGGTGGAGCCTGCTGCTTTAGCATCGCCCGAACTAGGAGCTTGCGGAGCGCAGCCGGCTAGCCCGATAGCGGCAAGCGCGCCGGCTCCTGCCACGCCGCCCAAAAAACTGCGGCGAGAAATTCCCTGTGATTTCATATGTTCCTCCTTCAAATATGTTCTCTTGCCGCCCGACGGCGTCATGCGGCATCCCTCGGTCTTCACCTTATCGACGTTGCGCGGTGCTGAAACCACCCTGCAAGGGGCGTTTCGATTGGTGTCATAGGGTGGCTTCTGCTCCCCCCGATGGGGTGATTTGTGCGCGTTATGCCTGATGGAGATTGAATTGACGCTTCCTGCGCTCGCAGTGCGGGCGTGTTTCACGTACAATGGGGACACGTGATCAAGGGGGGAGGGACCTTGCAATCGGTTGCACAACGAATTCGTAGCTTGGGAGAGGCTGTGGATTCGGTTACGTTGCTGTGCGTGGTGGGCTTTGCCGTCATGGGGTTTGTTGGCGGAGTTTTAAATGCCAGTTTGTATGCGCGCGTGGCCGAGTACTGCGGGATCGCTCGCGAGGTGGCCACGCTGTTTTCGGGCGCGCTGTTTTTAGGGGTGTTCCTCGTCGCCTCGCGCAAGCCCGTTCTGCTTGATCGACGGCTGTTAACCGTAGGTGCGCTCGGCTGCGCAATCACGGCGGCTTTTGTGCTGGAATTCGCGCTATCCCTTGGCAACGGGCCTCTAACGATTGTTGGCTTCCTGTTTTCGAACGTTGCTTCGGTTTGGGCTTCCGTCATGCTTTTATGCACTCTGGCGTCCTTGCGTTCGATGGAAGCGGTGCTGGTTGCTGTGGTGTGCGGCACGGCGCTGGGCGAGGTGGTGCGCGTGGTTCATCCGCCGGTGTTGTTCCAGGTGGGTGTTGTCGAGGTTGTGGCCTGCCACGCGCTGGTCATCATGTTGCTGTACCGTCGCGGCGGTCTAAGGCTTGACCAAGTGGCGCGCGGCGCGTCTCCGGCCAGTCTTGAGCTTTCTAATCCTGAATCGTTTTTGCAGCCAGCGCACGCTTTGTTTTTATGTGCGGCGTTGTTTAGCGTGGCAACGGGGTACGGTTTGACGCTTAACGAAGTTTCGCACGCCCCGGTAGGCGTGGAGATTTCGGCGTTTGTTCTGATGGGCGTGGCGGTCTGGATGCTGCTCTCCGGCGGGGAGGGCAAGGAGGATCTGCTGTTCTCCTTTTCAGTACTGCTTGTGGTCGCCGGATTCATCATTGCTCCCTTTACTTTTTTGACAGGCCTTCCTTCGGCAAATGCTTTATTGCGCATTGGCGTGCGCTGTTTCGACATGCTGGTGTGGCTGGTGGTTCTTTCGGTTGGAAGGCGCAACCTGCTTGCATTGCTGCCGACGTATGCGCTCATACGCTGCATGAACGCTGTCGGCACCGATATAGGCGCCGTTGCCGGTCATACGACGAACGACTTGGTGGGGACGAATGGCGATGCCGCCATGCTCATTGCCGAAACGGTGCTGTTCGCGTTCGTTGCTTTCCTGTGGTTGGGCTTTCGGAAGTTCAGTTTCACTGACACTATCCAGGGCGTAGTGGGCATGGGCGCGTCGGCGGATCGCGCGCGGATGCGAAACGAGTTGTCGGAAAACGAAACTGCGCCGCGGGGCGAAAGGGGAGACGCGACGACGAGCGTTGCGGTTGCGCCGAGCATTGAGGAACGATGTCGTTTTATCGGGGTGGATTGTGGTTTGACCGAGCGCGAAACCGAGATATTCGCGATGTTGGCGCGTGGGCGCAACGGGCAATTCGTCATGGACTATTACGTAGTTTCTCGAAACACGGTGAAAAGCCACGTTAAGCATATATATGCCAAATTGGGCGTTCACTCTCAACAAGAGTTGATTGACTTGGTGGAGGATTGGCGCGCGCCAGCGGCACGGCCTTAGCGTTCGAGCAGGAAGCGCTCGACTTCGCGGTTGAATGCTTCGGGGTTCTTGGCTGCCACGAAGTGATCTCCGGGAACGAACGTCAGGCGCGCATCGGGCAGGCTTTTCGCGATCAGCCGCGTGTGGCCCTCCTCGATCATGTCGTCCGTGCCCGCTATCACGAGCGTCGGCACGTCAAGTCTGCTCAACTGCCGCGGATCGATGTTCGGGTCGTTCACCATAAGCCCCAGCATCTCGGCGTTGTCATGCGCCTTTTTGCTCCAGCGGGCAAACAGCGACGCCGCGCGATACCCCAGTTCAATGGGAATCTGCACGGATCGCTTCACGCCGGCTGCGTTCAGGTTCGCGCCGTTCAGGACAAGGCGGTCCACGCGATCCGGATGTGCGAGCGCGAACGTGAGCGCGATGTTGCCGCCGTCCGAGAATCCCAGAACATGGGCGCGTTCGATAGCGTGCGCGTCCATAAATCGCAGCAGGTCGTCGGCGAACTGGCGAATGGTGAACGGGGCGCTCCCTCGCGGCGATCGGCCGTGCCCGCGTGTGTCCAGGGCGATCACGCGAAAGCTGCGCGAGAATCGTTCGATCTGATGCTCGAAGTACGTTGAGTCCTCGCCGTTACCGTGCAGCAAGATGAGCGGCGTGCCGGATCCTTGCTCGCGGTAGTGCAGCTTGACGTCCATGGCACGCCCCTCCTTCGTCCTGCAATCGTTTTGGCGCTCCGCCTATCATAGACTACGCGCGTCGCTTGCGCCCCTTGCTTTGCCATCCGGCTCCCATCCAGCCCCGTCCAACCCCTGCCCGCTCGCACCCGCGCCGCGACCCGAACCCCCCCCATCTTGCCCGCGCGTCGCCTCCATCCGGTCACATCCCGCGCGCTTTGCCCCTCACGTGCACAAGGCGGGTTATGCTACACTTCGAGGTCATCCTTATCCGAACATGAACAGCGAAAAGGGGACGCGCATGACGTCTTCAGCACCTGATTTCTCCGCGGCGGCTGACGAAGCGGCGTCATCGCCAGCCAGCCTTGCCGCCGGCCTGCACGTTGCCGAATCCGATCGGAAGTCTTGGCTGGACATAGCCTTTGTCCGTGCAGGCGGCATGTTCAGCGCGCCCACGCTCATGGTCGGCGCCGCTTTGGGCATGGGGCTGGCGCTTTCAGGGGCCGCCCTTGCCACGCTCGCTGGTTTTGGATTCATCGTGGCGTATATGTGCTTCGTTAGCATGCAGGCTGCTGACCTGGGTCTTCCTACCGCTTCTTTGGCTGCACCGGCGCTTGGGCGCGCGGGCGCTCGCTACCTGGTTTCCCTCATCGTGGGCGTGGTGACCATTGGCTGGTTCGGCGTGCAGACGGCGGTGTGCGGGGCTTCGCTGTCTCTTATGCTGCTCGATGTGTTCGCCATTGAGGCGCCGGTGTGGGCTTGCTCGGTTGCCCTGGGCGCCCTCATGCTCATTACGGCCGTCATCGGGTTCAACGGCCTGAAATGGTTGAGTTCGGTCGCCGCGCCGCTGCTGGTGCTTATCTGCCTGTACGGCGTGGGCGCTTCCATTGCGCGCGCAGGAAGCTTGGAGCCGCTGTTGGGGTACGTGCCGCTGCCGGCCGACGCCATCGGGTTCATCGCCGGCGTCAACATGGCCGTAGGGCTGTTCGCGTTCGCGGGAGCCACGGCTGGCGACTTCGCCCGATTCGCGCGCACGCGCAAAGACGCCGTGCTCTCATGCGTGCTAGGCGTGATTCCGGCCGCGCTCGTGGCGTTGGTGGCGGGCGCTTCGTTGGCTATCGTCACGGGCGAGTCCGACATCGCCGTCATCATGAATTCGGTAGGCCTTCCGGCAGTGGGCCTGGTGGCGCTCGTGCTGTCGGCGTGGACGGTGAACGCGGGCAACGTGTACTCGGCGGGGCTGGGCTTCGCCGTCATGATGGGCCGCGACGAAGACGGATCCAAGTGGACCACGGCCGTGTCCGGCGTGCTGGGCATCGTGCTGGCGGTGGGCGGCATATTGGGGCAGTTCGAGGCGTTCCTCACGGTGCTTTCCGCGTGCGGCCCGGCTCTTGCGGGCGTGATGATTGCCGATTACTGGCTGGTGCGCAAAGGCCGTCCTGAAAACGTGCGCGTGCAGGAGGGCTTTTCGGTTGCGGGCCTGGCCGGGCTTGCGGCCGGTATCGCGGTCGGCGTGGTGACCGGCGGCACGTTCGCTCTTGTTCCCGGCCTCGAGTTTCTTGACATGCCGTTTTTCATCGGGCCGGTGAACGGCATAGCGGTATCTATGGTGGTTTACGTTCTTGCTTACAAATTGGCCAAACTCCCGGCATTCCCCGGTACAATTCAACTTACCGTTCATCGTAAGTAGAGGGGGCAGCAGCGTGCGTCTTATCCAGGTGGAGGACATCGCCGATATAGCGTTGGGCTCGTCGCTTCTGGGCGCTGGCGGCGGGGGAGATCCGTACATGGGCTCGCTCGAAACCACTGCTGCCATTCGCGAATGCGGTCCGGTGCGCCTGCTGGATGCCGACGAGGTGCCTGATGACTGGACGGTGGCGTCCATCGGCAGCGTGGGCGCGCCCTCGGTGGTGCTCGAGAAGGGCGTCAACGGCCAGGAGTACGCTCGTGCGCTCGACCTGCTGGAGCGCAGGCTGGGCCGCGCCATCGACGCGTTCGTCTTGGCCGAGGCCGGTGGTTTGAACTCGCTGGTCCCCATTGCCGCTGCGGCTCGCGTGGGGATACCGGTGGTCAACGTGGACGGCATGGGCCGCGCGTTTCCCGGATTGCAGCAGGATACGTACTGCATGGCCGGCGTTCCCACCACGCCTATGGCGTTCGTGGACGAGAAGGGCAACCGCGCTCTCATCGAAACCATCGACAACGATTGGACCGAGGCCATCGGTCGTGCGGTGACCACGGCATGCGGCGGCTCGCTCATCAATCTGGGAGCTTCGATGTCGGGCGCGAAGATGAAGGAGTGTGCCGTTCGCGGGACGGTTGACCTGGCTCAACGCCTCGGCCGCATTATCCGCACGGCGAAGGACGCGCGCGAGCGTTCCGCCCGTGAGTTCTTCCTGGAGGAATCGGACGCGCACCTGTTCTTATGCGCGAAGATCGTCGACGTGCTACGCGAGACGCGCGATGGCTACAACTTCGGTCGCGCCGTGCTGGAAGGCGTGGGCGACGATAGGGGGCGCACGGGTTCGGTCGTGTTCCAGAACGAGAACCTGTACGCCGAAGTGGACGGACGCGTTGCCATGAGCGTTCCCGATTTGGTGTGCCTGGTGGATGCCGATACCTTTGTGCCGGTGACCACCGAGTCGCTCAAGTACGGCAAACGTGTGCTATTAGTAGGATTGGCGTGCGACGCTGCATGGCGCACGCCCCAGGGCGTCGCGTTGGGCGGCCCTGCGTTTTTCGGTTTCGACATACCGTACGTGCCGGTTGAGATAAGCTACGCATCGTTCGAAGGAGAGAAAACGTGCGAGAACTAGGAATCCAGGAAATCGAGGACATCGCTTTAGGCGCGGCGTTGCTGGGCGCCGGCGGGGGCGGCGATCCCTACATCGGCAAGCTTACGGCTATCGGGGCGGTGAAGGAATGCGGCCCGGTGCAGATGATCGGCATCGACGAAGTGCCCGAAGGCGCGCTCATCATGCCGGCGGCGTCCATGGGCGCTCCCACCATCCTGGCCGAGAAGGGCGTCGGCGCCAACGAGTTCGCCAAGCTGTTCGACATGGTGTCGCGCTACTACGGCAAGCCCATCTACGCCACCATGCCCATCGAGGCGGGCGGCGTGAACTCCATGCTGCCCATCGCCGCCGCTGCGCGCTTGGGCATTCCCATGGTGGACGTGGACGGCATGGGCCGCGCTTTCCCGGAGCTGCAAATGGTCACGTTCACCATCGGCGGCGCGTCGGCTACGCCCATGGCGTTCATCGACGAGAAGGGCAACTCGGGCATTCTGGATACCATTACGAACAAATGGACCGAAGACATCGCCCGCGCTGCCACGATGACCTGCGGCGGCACGCTGACCATCGCGCTGTTCTGCATGGACACGCAAACGTGCCGGGAATACGGCGTGCACGGCATTGTCACGCGCTCCGAGGAGCTGGGCCGCGCCATTCGCCTGGCGAAGAGCGAGGCATCGGCGGCGGGTTTGACGCCCGAAGAGTTCTTCCTTAAGTTCACGGGCGGCTACAAGCTGTTCAAGGGCAAGATCTCCGACGTTCTGCGCGAAACGCGCGGCGCGTTCAACTTTGGCAAAGTGGTGCTTGAGGGCATTGCCGAAGACCGGGGCAGCCAAGCTTACGTCGAGTTCCAGAACGAGAACCTGAGCTGCGTGGTGGACGGCGAGATCCTGGCCACCACCCCCGACCTCATTTGCCTGGTGGACCCCGACACCTTCACGCCGGTTCCCACCGACGCGCTCAAGTACGGCAAGCGCGTGATGGCGTTGGGCCTGGAGTGCTTCGACATGTGGCGCACGCCGGCCGGCATCGATCTGGTGGGGCCGCGCTACTTCGGCCTGGACACCGATTACATCCCCGTTGAAGAGCGCTGCACGCGGAAGGGAGCATAAGGCTATGTACAAGTTGGGAATCGACGTAGGCGGCACGAACACCGACGCCGTTTTGATCGACGAGGATCTAAACGTTGTTGCCGCGGTGAAAAACCCCACGTCAGGGGATATTTACGGCGGCATCATGGGCGCGGTTGACGCCGTCTTGGCCGATAGCGGCGTCGATCGCGCGCAGATCGGGCAGGCCATGCTGGGCACCACGCAGTGCACGAACGCCATCGTGGAGCGCAAGGGCCTGGCGCCTATCGCCATCCTGCGCATCGGCGCGCCTGCTTCAGTGGGCATCCCGCCCATGGTGGACTGGGCGCAGGACATCGCCGCGGTCAGCGTGGACGCCGCCATTATCGAGGGCGGTTTCGAATACGACGGCAAGCGCCTGGCGGAATTCGACGAAGCGGCGTGTCGTGCGTTTTTCGAG